>JBBIPN010000001.1:0-79032 GCA_037442825.1 Sulfurihydrogenibium sp.
ACATATTCCTGGATTGGGTATTTTAGTAACACTTACAATCATTTTTTTACTTGGTCTTTTAGCTCAAAACTACTTTGGAAGAAGACTTTTAGATTACTGGGATAAGTTTATATCAAAAATTCCTGTAGTTAACTCTATATACAATGCAACAAAACAAACTATGGAGACACTTTTTTCAAAAAAAGAAAACTTTTCAAAGGTAGCATTAGTTAGATATCCACATAAAGATACATTTGCCTTAGGTTTTATTGCTAATGAACTTAAAATTTGCGATGATTACTATTACATTGTTTTTATACCTGCTGCAATTAACCCAACATCTGGTTTTGCAATAATGGTAAAAAAAGAAGACATTATAATTACAGATTTAACAGTTGAAGAGGCAACCAGGACTATTTTATCAGGTGGACTTGTAATAAAAAAACATATAAAATTAAATCAAGATAATAAAAGTGAAGAAGCAAAAGCTGTTATAAATGGAGAAAACTGATGTCCTATGAAGATTTAAGAGAGTTTATTAACGACCTTGAAAAAAACGGAGAGCTAATAAGAGTTAAATCAAAGGTTAGTCCAATATTGGAAATAACTGAATTAGTTGATAGAATGTCTAAACTTCCAAATGGTGGAAAAGCTTTACTTTTTGAAAATGTTGAAGGTTATGAAAGTATACCTGTTCTTATAAATGCATTTGGAAGTGAAAAACGAATGAAAATGGCACTTGGCATAGAAAGATTTGAAGATATTGGTTGGAAACTTTATAAGATAGTAAAGCCTGAAATACCAAATACATTTCTTGAAAAGATAAAAAAACTTCCAGAACTAAAAAAACTAAATGATGCTATACCTACCGTTGTGAAAAATGGTAAATGTAAAGAAGAGATAAAAAAAGGTAGTGATATAAATATCTTTGATTTTCCTGTATTAAAATGTTGGCCTAAAGATGGAGGAAGATTTATAACTACTCCGATAGTAATATCGAAAGATCCTGAAAATGGTATTAGAAACGTAGGAATGTATAGAATCCAACTTATAGATAGAGATAAAGTTACTGTACATTGGCAAATTCATAAAGGTGGTTCTCATCATTACTGGAAAGCCAAAGAACTTGGTATAAAAATACCTGTTGCAATAGTAGTAGGAGCTGATCCGGTCCTCACTTACTGTGCTTCAGCTCCATTACCTGAAGATGTAGATGAGTTTTTATTTGCTGGAATAATTAGAGAAAAAAGCGTAAAACTTGTTAAATGTGAGACTGTACCATTGGAAGTACCTGCTGATGCAGAGATTGTTATTGAAGGTTATATTGATCCATCGGAACCTCTTGTAGATGAAGGACCTTTTGGAGATCATACAGGTTTTTATACACCTGTAGATAAATATCCTCTAATGCATATTACTTGTATTACCCATAGGAAAAACCCTATATACCAAACCACTATAGTAGGAAAACCTCCTATGGAAGATGGTTGGCTTGGTAAAGCTACAGAAAGAATATTTTTACCAATGGTTCAGTTTAATCTACCAGAAATAGTTGATTACAACTTACCTGTTGCTGGTTGTTTTCATAATTTTGCTTTTGTTTCTATAAAGAAACGTTATCCTGGTCATGCATTTAAAGTTATAAATGCACTTTGGGGTTTAGGTCAGTTAATGTTTGAAAAAAATATAATCATTTTTGATGATTGGGTAAATGTACAAGATATAAATGAAGTTTTATGGATTTGGGGAAACAATGTTGACCCTTCAAGGGACGTTATTATACAAAAAGGAGTAATAGATGTTTTAGATCATTCCACAAACTTTCCAGGATTTGGTGGAAAAATGGGTATAGATGCAACAACCAAATGGAAAGAGGAAGGATATACAAGACAGTGGCCTGAAGTAGCTACAATGGATAAAGAAATCAAAAAGAAAGTTTTCCCAGCTTGGAATGAGATATTGAAAAAAATGGAAATTTGAGATATAATATTTTTCTCAATTGGCCAGGTAGCTCAGTCGGTAGAGCATGCGGCTGAAAACCGCAGTGTCGGCGGTTCGATTCCGCCCTTGGCCACTTTTATAAAACATCAATGATAGACCTCTCTTTTAAATTATCTAATAAATCTTTAACCTTCTTTTTAAAAATAGGGTGTATTAAATTTGGATATATCTCTATAAGGGGAAGTAATACAAAGTCCCTTTCTTGGATCCTTTTATGTGGCACAGTTAAATTCTCACTACTATAGATTACATTATTAAAAAAAAGAATATCTATATCTATCTCCCTTGGACCCCAATGAAATCTGTAAACTCTTCCAACTTCTTTTTCTATATCTTTTGTAAATTTAAAAAAACTTTCTAAATCTAAATCTGTTTCTCCATAAACTACCATATTAAAAAAATCAGGTTGATTTTCATATCCAACTGCCTTTGAAATATATATACGAGACTTTTTTAGATTAGATAAATGCCTTTGAAGTAAATTTATAGATTTATCTAAGTTTTCTTTCCTATTTCCTACATTACTTCCAAGCCCTAAATATACTTTATTCATTCATTTAAGTCATAACTTTAATTTCTAAAATTATTATAATATAAAATACTTTTGTATAAAGCAGTAATAGAAGCTTTCCTTAAATATCAATAAGCTAAATTAATTTTTGGATACTTGGCATTGGTGTTTATTTATAATTGATAGTGTTTTTAAACTGAACATTTTAGTGTAAATTTATATTGTACTTTAAAAAAATTTAAATAGAGGAAAAATAAAATAAAGAAAAAACCCTTTAACCTTGGAAAAGATTTTTCAAAATATAGCTTTTCAATTTCCTATGGGACAAGTTTTAGTTTTGTTACAGTATCTTAGATAAGGAACTTTATGCTAGTTAAGGAAAATTTCTTATTAATACTCTGGATTAAATTGAGTAATTAAAACTGAGAGTCTAGCAAAATAAAGTTTAAAGAATAAAGTAAATCATCCTTTAAAGAAGGCATCTAAAGTTCTTTTTGCAAATATTTCATTGAAAGTGTATTTGCAAGATAAAACAGAAAAAAATATTCTCTTCTCAGAGTAAGGCTCCCAGATATAACTGAGAAAAAGCATCCTGAATTTCAAAGTCAAAGTAGGCTTAAGGCCTCTAATTTTTGAAACACCCTACATCATAATTTGGCTTTAAAATGCAAAATAATATAAAATAATCAATAAACTTCTAATTTTATAAGATTTTGATTTTCATTTAAAACAGGCATTACATTATACTTTTTATCTTTATTAACAATAATTTCAATAATATTTTCATTTTTTCCTTTAAATTCAATAGTACCTATTTTTTTATCATTAACAATTAAATCTCTTGTAAAGGAAACTATATCTAATGACTTATCTCTATTTTCTAAATATGCATATACTATTACTCTATTTTGGATAGATTCTTTTATATCTATCTTTGATACTGTCCCCAGTTTTTTAGGTACAAATAAATTTACCACCTTAATGGGTGTTTTCGTAGTTTTTTCTTCTATCTTTTTTAAAGATAAATCTTCTTTCTTTACTATACTAGTATTTTGATCTTCTTGTGAAAACTCATTTTTCTCACTTTTAATATTTAAATTAAATCCTCCTATTTCAGGAGTTATATTTATTAATTCATTCTTTGTGTATATAGCTTTTATTTTGGCTATTCCTTTAGAAAACTCTTCTGGTAATACTTTTTCTGGTATTAATTTACCATTCCCATTATGTCTTAACATGATAGGCTTTCCTATCTTATCGTAAACTTTTATTAAAAGTCCATTTTGGTCATATACTGATAAAATTATTTCAAACTCTTCACCAGCTTTTGTTTTTTGTGGATAATTTATTTTTACTTCAGATGGAATTTGTTTTACTACAGATAACGTTTTACTACCTAACAATTTCCTTGTAGAACTATCATAAATTTCTAAGGTTGTATCTTTAATATCAAGAGGTACAATTTTCAATGTTTTTTTACCATTATCAAACTCTTTATTTCTAATTGTTGATTTATACAAACCGTTTAACTGGACGATTAATTCCTGTTTATCATAGGATGTATCTTTAACTAAGTTCCCATATTTATCATAAGCATTTATAACAATCTCTTTTTCATACTCTGGAATAAAATCAGGAGAAGTAATAATATCTACTTTTTCAATTTTACCGTTTAAAACTTCAACAGAAATATTATCTAGTAAACCATTTGTATATTTATCTTTAATTTTTATCGTTTTATTATTCAATAAAAATTCTAATTTATATACTCTAGGTAAGGTTTCTGCAAAATTTAAAGAAGATTTTCCATTTAAGAAATTAATTTTTTTCCTTATTCCATTAATATCAACTTCTATAGATCCATTGAAATCTGATATATCGTTATCAAAAGGATCTTTTGCTGTAAGGTTTATACTAATATTTTCCCCAGCTCTAACTAACTTTTGATATTCTACAAAGAAATATGCTAAGTTTCCAGATTCAATCTTTATCTGACCATAAGAAAAGTTTATCAAATTTAATAGTAAAATTATTATTGCAAAAACCTTTTTCATCATGGTTACCTCTCATAGGTTTTTATTATATTTTAACATAAAAAAATAACTACGGATTTTTTAAAAAGTACAATATTTTCTTCCTTTAAAATACTAAATTTCCTTTTTATACTATTTTAATTTTATATATAATTATTTTACATCAAAATTTTTGACAAGAGGTTAAAAAATGAAAATAATTGAGAAGCTTAAACAAACCGAAATAGGTATATCTTTTGAATTTTTTCCACCAAAAACACAAGATGCTGAAATATCTTTATTTAACACAATAGAAGATCTTAAACATATCAATCCTACATTTGTATCTGTTACCTATGGAGCAGGCGGTTCTACGAGAGAAAAAACAAGAGATATTGTAAAAAAATTAAATGAAGAAACAAACTTAACTGTAATGGCACATCTAACATGTGTTGGACATTATAAGGAAGAGATAAAAAATATTCTCGATGATTACAAAAATATCGGGATTGAAAATATTTTAGCTTTAAGGGGTGATATTCCTTTAAATTTTGAAAGGTCTAAAATACCTTTAGACGCTTGTAAATATGCTTCTGAACTTGTAAGTTTAATTAGGGAAAACTATGATGATTATTTTTGTATCGCTGTTGCATCATATCCAGAAGGGCATCCAGAAAGTCCAAACTTAGAAAGGGATTTAATAAACTTTAAAAAGAAAGTAGAAGCTGGTGCTGATTTTTCTATAACACAGATGTTTTTTGATAATAGATATTTTTATGAGTTTATAGATAGATGCGAAAAAGCAAATATAAATATACCTATAATACCAGGTATCATGCCTATAACAAACTTTAATCAGATTCGAAAATTTGCTTTACTGTGTGGTGCTACAATACCAGAAGATGTAGTAAAAATGTTTGAAAAGTATGCAGATAATTTGGAAGAAACAAAAAAGATAGGTATAGAGTTTGCTATAAAACAGTGTGAAGATTTAATTAAACACAATGTAAAAGGTTTACATTTTTATACCTTAAATAAACCAGATGCAACTTTAAAGATTTATGAAAGCATAAAAAAATTGATTTAAAATCATAAATAATAATATGTTTTAATATATAATAATTTAAATAATTTTGGAGGTTTTTGTTTATGGGTATGACTGTTACAGAAAAAATAATAGCAGCTCACGCAGGAAAAGATTATGTTGAAGCTGGTGAACTTGTTACTGTAAAAGTAGATTTAGCTATAGCAAACGATATAACTGCACCTCTTGCTATAAAACAACTTGAAAAATACGGAATAGATAAAATTCACGACCCTAATAAAATTGCTCTTGTAATGGATCACTTTTTCCCACCAAAAGATATTTTATCAGCTCAACAAATTAAGATATCAAGAGATTTCGCTAAAAAAATGGGTATTAAAAACTACTTTGAAGGTCAAGATAGTGGTGTGATGCACACACTTTTACCAGAAAAAGGTTTTGTAGTTCCAGGAGATCTTGTTATAGGTGCAGATTCCCATACATGTACATACGGTGGGATAGGAGCATTTTCAACCGGTGTAGGTTCTACAGATATAGCATATATATGGGCTACAGGTGAAACATGGTTGAAAGTGCCTGAAACTATGAAGTTTGTTTTTTATGGAAAACCTCAAAAATGGGTAGCTGGAAAGGATTTTGTTTTATCTGTAATTGGTAAGATAGGTGTAGATGGTGCACTGTACAAAGCTATGGAATACCATGGTGAAGCTATAAAAGCCCTTGATATAGATAACAGATTAACTATTGCAAATATGGCTATTGAAGCAGGTGGAAAAAATGCAATAATAGAAGCCGATGAAAAAACTATAGAATGGGTAAGAAAAAGAACAAATAGAGAATTTAAAATATACAAAGCAGACCATGATGCAAAGTACTGCTACGAGTATGAGTTTGATGCAAGTAAAATAGAGCCTGTAGTTGCATGTCCTAACTTACCTTCTAATGTAAAACCAGTAACTGAGGTTGCAGGTACACATATAGACCAAGTATTTATAGGTTCTTGTACAAATGGTAGATTGTCAGATTTAAAAATTGCAGCAGCTATACTAAAAGGTAAAAAAGTTCATCCAGAAGTAAAATGTATAGTAATACCAGCTTCCGACCAAATTTACAAACAAGCTTTACATGAAGGATTACTTGAAATATTAGCAGATGCTGGTTGTTTAATAAGTACTTCAACTTGTGGACCATGCTTAGGTGGACATATGGGAATATTAGCTGAAGGGGAAGTTTGTTTATCAACATCTAACAGAAACTTTGTAGGAAGAATGGGACATCCAAATAGTAAAGTTTATTTATCAAGTCCAGCAGTAGCTGCAGCATCTGCAATACTTGGTAGAATAGCTCATCCAAATGAAGTTGCAAAGTACGAAGATGTTGAGACATTGATAACTTTATAATCGGAGGTATAAATCATGGCTCTTTGGGATGCAATAGTTAGAATACTTCTTGGTTCTATATTAGTTTTACTTGGTGTTGAAAAAGGTGGTATTTTTGTTATATCCACAATTTTTGGAGTAGTTTTAATACTAACAGCTATAACTGGATTCTGTTTAATATACAGAATAGCTGGTATTTCTTCTAAAGGAGAAGAGAAAGTAGCTTGCAACGAGTGTTAGGTTTAGATATAGGAACAAAAAGAATAGGGGTTGCTTTAAGTGACCCCTTTTTGATAATTGCTAAACCTTTAGATTTTATACACAATGATGAAAAAGCTGTTGAAAAGATAAAATCATTAATAAAAGATTATAACGTTTCTACTATTGTAGTAGGTTTACCTCTTACATTAAAAGGTAAGGAAGGGGAACAAGCTAAATACACTTATGAATTTACTGAAAAAATAAAAGAAAGTATAGAAAATATAAATATAGTTTTTATAGATGAAAGATTTACATCTTCTTTAGCAGAAAAGCAACTTGGCAAAAAGAAAAATAAAAAAGAGAAAATAGATAGTCTCTCTGCTGTCTTTATACTCCAAACTTACCTTGATAGTTTGCAACTTAAAAAATGAAAAAAATTTTCTTAGCTTTATTTTCAGTAATCTTTACTTTTACTCTTTTAACTGTACTATTAAATTATAAACTTTCTTTAAGTAAAGAAATAGAAATTCAAAAAGGATTATCCATCAGTCAGATAGGAGAGAATCTTGAAAATAACAATATTATATTAAATCGGTATTTATTTTTAATCTATGCATTAGTAAAAAAAGAGCCATTAAAAGCTGGCATATATGAATTTAAAGGAAAATATTCTATTATTGATGTTTATAACAAAATAGCAAAAGGGGAAATTAAATTAAAACTTTTTACGATCGTACCAGGAGATGACCTTATAGATATATCGGAAAAGTTAGAAAAAGAAAATATTATAGAAAAAAGAGAGTTTTTAGATTACGTTTTTAATAAAGAGAATGTAAAGAAATTCGGACTTGTAGGAGATAGTTTTGAAGGCTATTTTCCTCCAGAAAGCTATGCAGTAGGAAAAAATGAGACACCAGAAAGCTTAACAAAGAAATTTTTAGAAATATTCAACGAAAGATACTTACTTTATAAAGATTTAATTGAAAAAAAAGATTACTCAGATTTTTACAAAAGTAAAATATCTTTTTATGAAGCAATGATTATAGCATCAATGATAGAAAAAGAAACATTTGTAGAAGAAGAAAAACCAACAATTGCAGGAGTAATATTCAATAGATTAAAAGCAAACATGAGATTGCAAATTGACCCTACAGTAATATATGCTTTAAAACTTACAAACAAATGGAATGGAAAATTAGGTAAAAAAGATATAGTTTATAAATCACCATTTAATACATATCAAACTAATGGACTTCCACCTACACCAATATGTAGTTTTTCTTTATCTTCTTTAAAAGCTGTTTTAAACCCAACTAAAACAAATTACTACTACTATGTTTTATCAAAAGATAAAAGTAAACATATATTTTCTGAAAATTATAAAACACATTTAAAAAACATAGAAGAAAATTTAAAATAGTTAATGTACTTGATAGAAATTATAATTTTATAGCTATGTTATACTAATTTTAAAACAAAATGGGAGGTTTTAAAATGAAAGTAGGTGTTTTATTAGCTGGTTGTGGTGTATTTGACGGTGCAGAAATACATGAAGCTACTTTAACACTTTACTTCTTAGATAAAGCTGGTGTAGAAACAGTAATTATGGCACCAAATATTAAACAAAAGGACGTTATAAACCACCTTACCGGTGAGTCTATGAACGAAGAGAGAAACTTATTGGTGGAAGCTGCAAGAATTGCAAGAGGTAACATTAAAAATATAAATGATGTAAAAGTAGAAGATATAGATGCTTTAATAATGCCTGGTGGTTATGGTGTTGCAAAAAACTTTTCAAACTTCTTAGAAAAAGGCGCAGAAGCAGATGTTATACCTGAAGTTAAAAGATTGTTAGTTGAACTTTTTAAAGCTGGAAAGCCAATAGGTGGAATCTGTATATCTCCAGTAATAGTTACATCAGCTTTAAGGGAAGCAAAACCTACTGTTACAATAGGTACAGATATAGATGTTGCTAAAGTTATTGAAGAAATGGGAGCAAAACATCTATCATGTCCTGTAAATGAGATGATAGTAGATGAAGAAAATAAAATAGTTACTACTCCAGCTTATATGCTCGGTAAAAGTATAAAAGATGTTGCTGAAGGTATTGAAAAGTTAGTAAACAAAGTTATTGAACTTGCTAAAAAATGAAAATCTTAAAATCAACAGAAATAGCAAACGTTGATAAGCTAACAATAGAAGATACAGAGATACCTTCCTTGGTACTAATGGAAAGTGCCGGAAGGTCTGTTGTAGAAGTAATATTAAAAAACTACAGTACTTTAAATAATATTTGTGTAGTAGCTGGTAATGGTAATAATGGTGGAGATGCTATTGTTGTAGCAAGATATTTAGCAAAGCTAAGTAAAAATGTAAAACTTTTTATCCTCTCTGAAAGTAAAGAAAAACTATCGGAAGATAATAGGAAAAATTTAGATATTTACGAAAAATTTAACCTTAATTATCGTTTTTTAAATTCAGAAAATTTTGAGATATTAAGAGAAGAGTTGAAAGATTGCGAATTAATAGTAGATGGAATATTTGGAACAGGTTTTAAGCCACCAGTAAAAGGTTATAGAGAAGATATCATAAAAATAATAAATGAAAGTAAAAAGCCAGTTGTAAGCATAGATTTACCATCTGGAATAGATGCAGATAGTGGAGATATAAAAGGGATATGTATAAAAGCTAAAATTACTGTTACATTTGGTTATCTAAAACTTTGTCATATACTTTATCCAGCTTTAGATTACTGTGGTAAAGTATTTTTAGCTAATATAAGTTTAAACGATAAGTACGCATATGTTAAAAGGTATCTAATAACTCCAGAAAACTTAACACTTCCAATAAGAGAAAAAACAGGACATAAATACACCTTTGGCCATGTGCTTATTGTTGGTGGAAGTGTTGGAAAATCTGGTGCAGTAATAATGACATGTAAATCTGCTACAAAATCTGGAAGTGGTTTAACTACAGCTATCATTCCAGAATGTATAAATTCCATAGTGGAAAATAATATTATAGAAGAAATGAGTATTCCTTTACCTTCTAACGATGGTATGTTTGCAGATAATTGTGAAAATCAGATTTTAAATATTATAAATGAAGGTAGATTTTCTTCTGTTGTTGTTGGAATGGGTATGGGGATATCTGATACAAATAAAAATATAATTGATAACTTAATTAAAGTTGATAAAACAGTTGTAATAGATGCAGATGGTTTAAATAATTTAGCAAACATTGAAAACTTTGAAAAAAAACTATTAAGTAGAAAAAATATAACTGTTTTGACACCACATATAGGAGAGTTTTCAAGACTTACAAAAATTTCTACAAAGGAAATTTTAGAAGATTATGAAAGCATTGGGAAAGATTTTGCTATAAAAACAAATAGCTTTTTAATACTAAAGTTTCATAGGATAGTTTTATTTACACCAGAAGGTGAAATTTACTATAGCAATAAAGGTAATCCTGGAATGGCGACAGCTGGTTCTGGAGATGTTTTGGCTGGAGTAGTAGGTGCCCTTATAAATAGACTTAAACCGTTAGAAGCTTTAAAGTTAGCTATCTATATACATGGTTTAGCTGGAGATATAGCAGCACAAGATGTAGGAGAAGAAAGTTTAAAAGCTACTGATATTATAAATTACATTCCGAAAGCTTTTAGATATATATATCAATTAAAAAACAATCAAACAGTTTCTTTAGTAAAAGAAATTGGATAAGTTTATAGATATCGCTTTAAAAGAAGCAGAAAAAGCTTATAAAAAAGGTGAAGTTCCTGTTGGTGCTGTTGTTGTAAAAGATAATAAGGTAATATCAAAGGCTCATAATCAAAGAATAACTAAAAATAATGCTTTATACCATGCTGAACTGTTAGCTATAGAAAAAGCATGTAAAAAGCTAAAAACTTGGCGATTAGATGATGCTATTTTATATACAACTTTAGAACCTTGCTTAATGTGTGCTGGAGCTATCATGCAAGCAAGAATAAAAAAGATTATTTTTTGTAGTAAAGATGAAAAAGGCGGTGTAGTTATAAGTAATTATAAAGTTTTTGATGATAAAAAACTTCCATTTAAAATAGAGTATGAATACATTCCAGATGAAAGATGTATTAAAATTTTAAAAAATTTTTTTAAAGTTTTAAGGGAAGGGCCAAAAAGCCCTTAAATACTACATTAAATCTTTTATTGACTTTTCTATTCTAGTTTCTAACTCTTCAACTGCTTTTTTAGCTTCTGGATATTTTGTCTCATCAAGTAATAAAGATGGTTTTGTCCTTACTATATAAGTATATATCTCCTTCAAGTTGATAAATAGTTATAACAAGAGGAGATATTACCATTACATTTGGGTCATTCATAAAAATTTTGTATAGTGTACTCATACTTGTTACTAAAAAGTTTTGGATGTAATCTACCTTTAGTTTTTTGTAATCTGGAAAAATTTTTATGTTGTTTGCAAGGGGAGCTGCTGGATCTGTTGTGCTTACAAGGACTATCTGATTTGCTTCTAAATTACCTTTTAAAGCAATCATTACATCACCTGGGTCACCTTCTACTTTGTAAATAATAATTCCTTTACCAGATCCTTCAGTAGAAGGCTCCCATGCAAAAGCTAAAGAAAATACAACTAAAAACAAAGAAAGTACATATCTAAACATAAGCTCCTCCTATAAATTTATTGTAAAGGTATATATGCATAACCTTTATTTTGCCAATTTACTAGACCTATAAATGCATTAGGGATTAGCTCCACAAAATCATATAACGTTTCTTTATTTATTTTCTTACCTTTCATACCAGCTTCACACATTTGAAACCTAACTTTATAATTTTTAACTAAAAATTCTAACTTTAAAACTATATCTTTTTGATTTTCTAAAAGTTCTTTATCATTTTTGTAAGGTGAGTTTTGTAAATCTTTTATAAAAAATTTGTAAGCATCTCCATGTATAATAACTACCACATTAAGTTCCTTTAACTGATTTTTATAATACTCTGCTGAGTTAGCCAATCCACTTAATAGATAGGTATTAAATCTACTTAAATCACCAGTTGTAAGATTTATAACTACCTTTGGATTTTCATCTGCTAAAGAAATATCTATTAAAAAAAGTATTAAAAATATTAATTTCCTCATATCCTTAACCTTTATTGAAAGTTTTCCATATCTAAATCATTATACACTTTATATATGTTAGCATCATTAAATACATTATACATCACAAAATTTTTATAAGGAGAATTTTGGTTTATGTATGCTTTTATTTCATCTAAATATTTTCCTTCATCTTTTAATTTTCTAACATTTTCTCTTATATAATTTAAATAATCATAAGTAAATGTTATAGCTTTTTTACCCATCGGCATATTATGAGCACCAAGAATGATTTTAGGATTTAAAGATTCTATTTCTTTTAATACTTTTAACCAGTTTTTTGTAGAGGATCCCCTATCTCCTGCAAAAGGTATTCTGTTTATATAAACTAAATCTCCAGCAAACAACACGTTTTCATTTTTTACAAAAACTACTATATCATTATCAGTATGGGCTGGTGTCATAGGTATTATAGAAATTTCATATTCTCCTATTTTTAAATCTTTTTTATCTTCTATCTCAATATCAGCTGGAATAAGGACTACATTTTTATATATATTTCCAAACCTTTGATTTGAAGATTCTAAAACTATTTTAGATTCTGGAGAGTTATAAAATTTGTTTAAATTTTTATGAGCTATTACTATAGCGCCTTCTTTTTTAAATGTAGAAGCTCCATACCAATGGTCTGGATGATAATGTGTAATTATTAAATATTTTATTTGAAATTTTCTTTCTTTTTTTAGTAATGTTAAAAACTCTTTTGATAGTTCTGGGGTAGATAAACTGTCTATAACTATCCAGCCTTCTTTTGTTAAAATTGCATAAGCATTTGACATAAAACCTTTATTTTTTTCAGAAGGTAAGCCATCTTCACCACGAACCATATAAATATTTTTATGAAACTTTATAAGTTCCATAGAAAGACTAAATTTAGTTAGAATTAGTATCAATAAAAAAAGCCTTAATGTTTTCATATTTAATACCTCTATTTTTTAAATTTTCTCAAATCATGAACTACCATTGGTATTAATCTATATCCTTCTTCTTGAAAAACTGCAAATCCTACCACTCCAGCAGGTACAACCTCTACAAATGGTTGTAATTTTAATTGCTCCAATCCTAAAGCTTTCATTATATTCCTACATACTTAGTTTAACTCCATATGTTTTATTAAAAAATTCTAATCTATCTACAATATCTTTATACTTATCATAGTTATCTTTTGGAAAAATTAAAACTTCTGGTCCATGAGATACTATAGCTATCTTATGTTCTTCTTACTGTTTCTGCATCTTCTGGTTTCTCTAATGTCCAATCAAAAACTGCTTTAATTTTGTCTGGTAAGTCTACTTTAAGTTATGCTGAATAAGAATAAGAAGATATAAAAATTAACAAGATTAAAAGTTTAAATTTTTTGATCATCTTTTTCTCCTCCCTTCATTAAAAAAACCCAGGCATAAAAGCCTGGGATATTCATTTAGAATATTAACTGTATTCCTACTCCTATATAATCTCCTGCTTTTCCATTTTGGTTTGTACCTGTATACAATGAATATGCTGATCCATTTTAATCAACGTAATGTAAATTGAGTTTTAATTTATTCTGTTTTATATACCAATTTAGCCCTACATCTGTAGTCTTAAATTTACCGTTTCCGTTTAAGCTTGAATTACTTCCTTTCCACTCACTGTATGTTATCGCTGGCTCTAAAATTGTTTTGTTTGGTAGTGTAAAGTTGTATCCTGCCCTTACATGCCATACTTTGTCTTTGTATGATAAATTTGATCTGTCATAATCTCTTTTTAATTCGTCATACTCTGTATTAAATGTAAAATCTTTGTAATTTGCAAGTATATCAAATCCTAATAGTTGATTGTTTTTAAATGAATATTTTGGAACATTACTCGTAAGATCAGAAGCTGTCCATACACCGCCTTTCACAGCTAATGGATAGCTGTTAGTATCTTGTGCTCTTCCTTGGTAGGAGTAGTTTACTGCTAATGTTATACCGTTTCTTTTTCCAAAGTAATTTACTTTATAACCCATTCCATATTTTTTCATCTCTGGATCACCAAGAGATAAAGCTATCCTTGCTGTGTATAGTAAGCTGTCCCCTCCTGTCCCTCCATTAAATTTGCCAGTGTTGAATATTCCAAAGTTGTAGTTTATCCCCCATTTGGATTTCTCATCATTGTATAATCCTCCTATGTTTATACCTGTATCACGACCTGGCCCTATTCCTACTATATGTTGTCTTAGATAGAAGTTTGTTAAAGCTTTCTCAAATGATGTTACTTCAAATCCTGCTGTTATGCTCTCTCTTCCTACTTGTGGTCTAAAGTATCCTACAGTAATGTTGGCCCAGTTTTTGTGTAAAGCGTATGTAAAGAATGCATCCCATAGATAAAATTCTTTATTATTACTATTAACACCTATTAATCCATTGTTTGATTTTGTTAAAGCAGTATGTGAGTCTAATCCTACGTTGTCATAGGCAAACCAAACTCTCCAAGATAGATTTTCTGAAATCTTTCCTTGAAATCCTACCCTAGATCTTCTTAAGAAGAAATCCACCCTGTTGTCGTATTTTGTATTGTCCTCTACTCTATCTATTGTGTAAACGCCCCAGAGTTGATTCATAAAGAAAATTTCCATTTCTCTTCCTTCACCAAAATAAAACTTTGGTGCCGCATTTGATGGTGTTGCAAGAAGTCCTGCAACAAAAAGGCTTGTTCCGATACCAAGTAAAACTTTTTTCATGTTTTTAACCTCCTATAAAATATTTATTTAACAACCTCATCTATAATTTCTTTTATTTCTAAATCTAATTCTTTAAGTACTTTAATTGCTTCCACATCAAGATTTCCCATATATCTAATGAAAGTACTTGGTTTATAAGTTCCAACTACAATCTTTCCATCTTTTTCATAAATGTAAACTTTTAGTGGAAACTGTGAAGCAAGTTGTGGGTTGTTTTTTAGTATTACAGAACATTTTGATAGTTTACATACAAGGTAGATATTCATATTTTTCCAAAAGTTTTTTTCTCCTTGCTCTTCTAATCCTTTAGAAACGTGAATTATATGTACTATCTTAAAGTTTTTATTTTCAAGTAGTGTTTGTATTGTTAGTTCTACTTCTTCTATGGATTTTGTTGTGGTTTTTTCATATATATCTGACATTTCTTCGTCTTCTGTATCTGTAGCTACTGCATTTGCAAGTGTAGATAAGAAAGATTTTTTCTCTGTGTTACTTGTAGTATTTTCTTTATTTGGCTTACTTAAACCTATTTTTTCCTGTGGCTTTTCATCATAACCAGTTTCTAAATAATCTCCTGTTTCAAAGGATACATCTTTTATAGCACCACCACAAGAGAGTACAAAAGCAGAAAATGTTATTAAAAGTATCTTTCTCATAAACATTCTCCTCTATCTGTAGGACATCCACAAACATAATCTAACACTCTTACATTTGATTTAAGTGGCGGATTTACCTCTTTTACTCTTTTTATATAGTCTATGGTTATATCGTATACAGGTCTAAACTTCTTAGCATTTTTACCTGCTTTGTATAGATTTCCTCCCCATGAAGCTACCACGTAAGTTCTGTTCGTATCAAGGTCTTTACCATTTACCTTTATATTTGATAATCTTTGACCTGTCGGTGCTGATATTTTTATATCGTAATCTAATCCTAATGTTCTGCTCATATCTCCACCTTGTTGATAAAGTGGATTAGAGTTAAATGCATTATCTGCAACATCTTCAAGTATATTTTTAATCTGTGCTCCAGTAAGTTCAAATCTATAAACATTCGGGTATGTAATAGCTGTCATACTATAAACATCATCTACTGTTATATTATCTCCTGGTAATAACGTCGTTCCCCATCTATAACCAGGGTTAAATACTATCTCACAGTCTGTTTCATCTTTTATTGCATCCATAATAACTCTATCAAATGTTGAGTAGAAAGTATCTCTCTTGTACAAGATTTTTTGGGTTTTTCCAATTACTTCTGAAAGCTGTTTCTCATAAGGTTCGTAAAGTTTGTTTACTAAAGATTCTACTTCTTTATCTGGTTTTATAAAGTTTGAAGCAACTGGATAAAGTTTGTATGCAAAGTTTGTTATCTTTTTATTTTTTACTTCAAGATCAAGTCTTCCTAAATATTTTCCATGACTACCTGCTATAACTATAATTGTGTTATTTATCACAATTGGTTTTGGCGCTGGATCATGTGTATGTCCAGAAAGTATAACATCTATACCATTTACCATTTTTGCCAATGCTTGGTCAACAGTAAATCCATCGTGAGAAAGTAAAACAACCAAATCAGCTCCTTTATTTCTTACTTCATCAACAAACTTTTGAAGTCTTTCTGGTTGTATACCAAATGTCCATCCTTCTGTAAAATCTCTTGGGTTTGCTATAGGTGTGTAAGGAAAAGAGTTTCCAATAACTGCAACATTTACACCGCCAACATCTCTTATTGTGTAAGGTTTAAATATAAGTTCTCCCCACATATCATCAGCTATATTTTGAGATATAAACTCTGCTTTTAAATGTTTGTTTATAAGTTCTAAAACCTTTTCTTTTCCATATGTAAACTCCCAGTGACCTACCATAACGTCTATTCCAATAGCATTTTGAACTTCAACTATAGCTTGACCTTTTGTAAACAATCCTATAGCTGTTCCTTGCCATGTATCTCCAGAATCCATAAATAAAACTTTATCACTACCTCTTTCAGCTTTTATCTGTTTTACTAAAGAAGATATATAAGCTACACCTCCCATTTTCCCATACTTCTTTGCAAGCTCTTCAAAGGCTATGTGTGTATCAAAATAAGCTCTAATCGTACTTGGTTTTATATTGTAGTATTTCATAAAAGCTTTACCACACAAAAACCCTGGAGTACCAATAAGTTCTTTCGCTGATATTAATGTTGAAGGTTCTCTCCAGTAAAGTGGTTTTAAATGAGCATGTAAATCGCATATATGGAGTAATGTCACATTTCCAACTGGCTTAAAATCAAAAAGTTTTTCTGGTTTAATATCGTTTAATTTTGCAAAAACGTTATCTGTAGTTAAAGATAATCCTGCTATAGCTGCAAGATGAAAAAGTTCTCTTCTTGATATATTCATTTTTGCCTCCTTATCTGACTAAACCCGGTGCTTCAATAGTTGCCCCATTTGATAAAGAAGTTACATATAACTCTAAGGCTACCATCTCTTTAGAACCTAATGGTAATACTTTCGTACTTGCTTGACTCATACATTGTTGAAATCTTTGTTCTATTGTAAATACTTCACTTTTTGTCATTCTATAACCTGGCCAATGGGCTGCTGCTGTAGTACCTTTTAGACCATTATACTCATGACCTAAAGGATTGAGTTTCTGCATTCTTAAAACCATTCCAGCTGCGTTTTCATGACAGACAGCACAAGAAAGGTTTCTTTTTCCTCTTTTCAATTCAAAAACATATCTACCATAGTTATAGTACTCTTTAACAACTGGGTTGGAAGAGGTATCAACATTTATTTTTTCACCGGAAGCTATATACTTCAAGTAAGTCACCAATGCTGTATTCTCTTTGCTTTTTAAATTAAATGGTTTATCAACACCTTGATACAACTTTTGACACATCTGAATTCTCTGTTGAAGAGAGATAACAGCATTTAGTTTTTCATTGTATTTTGGATATGTTCCTACAGCTTTTTTAAGTTTATCTTCACTATGACAAGATACACATGATTTATTTGAGCTTCCCATAGGTTTATTAAAAAGCGCT
This sequence comes from Sulfurihydrogenibium sp., assembly GCA_037442825.1. GTDB lineage: Bacteria > Aquificota > Aquificia > Aquificales > Hydrogenothermaceae > Sulfurihydrogenibium. The sequence continues at coordinate 18,029 of JBBIPN010000001.1, forward strand.
CCACCAACTTCCTGTGCAAAAACTTCACCTGGATTGATACCTGATTGGTATAATTTTAAATCTTCTTCTGATATAGCTTGTCCAGCTTCTTCTGATATTGCTTTTATAGTAAATGATGTTATTAATACTAAAGTACCAAAAAGCAAGACTTTACCCTTTAATTTCATGGCAATGTTTACCTCCGTTTGTTTTTTCAAGAAAAAGGGCCTATAAGCCCTTTTTAGATTAACTAAAACTGAATGTTTATTATTTTCTCTGTAATGTCTCCTTGATTATCTTTCCAAACAATTTTAATTGGTTCTGCTTTTGTCAACTTAACATTAAAAGAAATAAACGGGTTTGCACTTACTGAACCAGAAAGTTTCATGGTAGTTATTTTTTCATTACCATAGTAAACTTCTACATCTGTTATATGGTAAGCAGCTATATATTTTCCAGATTCTTTATCCTTTACAAGTTCAGTATCCATAGGATGCATAATAACGCTGTCAATCCTAACTATATCATCTTTCTTGTATTCTCTTGGATTAATTTTAACCATAGCTTGTTTTAGCATTTTATATCCTCCTTTTATTTATCAATTTATTTATCAATTTTTATTAACCACAACCACCTATTGTTACTTTAACTGGTTTTTGAGCTTTTATAAATGTTCCGTCGTTTAGTTCTGCAACTGCTATAACGTTCATAGTCTCAGCTAATCTTATTCTTGTTGAGATGTAAGCTTTCCCATTTTGTGGAGTGAGATACACACTCATCGTGTGGGCATTATGGTTTTTATCTGCTAGTATATGGATTGCTCTTACACTTTCAACTGGGAGCTCAATTTCAACAGTAACTGGAACAACTGCACCATTTTCTGCTATTTCTGGAGCTATAATTTTTACTTTATCTGAATCACTTACAGATTTCCCGCCAGTGATTTCTTTTAAAACTTCCTCAAATGGTTTTTTCGGTGGTGGGTTGTCTACTAGTTGAACTGCTAAAGATTCATAAATTAAAGAGCTTCCAAATGTTAAACTACCTACTGTTAAAGCAGCCATTTTTAAAAGTTTCCTTCTGTTCATAAAAAACCTCCTAATTATTTTTCATAAAATATTCGTTCATATCCATATTTTTATAGTTATCTGATGCGAAATAATCTAAAATTTTAAAGAAATCTTTCTCTTCCCAAGCACCAAATATAGATTTTATTTTTTTACCATCAGTTTCCAAAAAGTAAAACATAGGTGTTCCTATAAATCCATACTTTTTCCTAAACTCTATACCTTCTTTACTACATTTCCTTAATTTAACTGGAATAAAGTCTTTATTTATCAAATCTTCCACTCTTTTACTTTCAAATACATTAAACTCCATAATATCACAGTAATGACAGGAAGGAGAATAAATGTAAACAAGAACCAACTTATTTTCTTTCTTTGCCAAATCAAAAGCTTTCTCATAAGAAATCCAGTTTATATCAGCTTTTGCAATCCATATAAACAAAAGTAGAGGTAAAAATATTTTTCCCATCTTTTTATTCCTGTGTTAGCAGATATGCTGTTAATTGGCAAACTTCTTCGTATGTTAACTGTCCTGTTGTTAGCTGAACTGTCATAATATTATAGTAAGGCACTTTTTCTAAATCTTTTGGTAATAAAACTCTTCCATCAGCTATCTTTTGATATAACCAATCAATGGTTTTTGGGTTTCCTCTATAATCTGGAGCTTTAAATAAACCATTTCTATATCCAGATAAGGATGGCCCTATATTACCACAACCTTTAGCATCTTTAACACAGTGACATGCTACACAGTTACCTTTCTTTACTGTGTGAAAAACTTTAATACCTTTTTCTGCAAGTTTTTTTAGTGATTCTTTATCTGTTAGGTTACACTCTGGAGGAACTGCATATGTTCGTGACTTATCAGGTATATCTTTTAACATTGGTGTTTTTCCATCTGGTGATTCAATTCCTGCTTCATTTAAACTTAAAGCAAAAGTTAAACCTACAGTTGAAACTACTGCCAAAAATACCTTTCTAAACTTCATAATAACCTCCCACTATTTTTATCATCTTTATCAGTAAGCAAATTTTATGCCAATTTTTAGGAGGCTATTTATAGTACTTCTCAAATAATAAACTATCCAAAATGGAACAGTGTTGTCCAAAATGGAACAGCTTAACCAAACATCTCTCTCCATAAACCTTTTGCCCACTCTTTATATCTTTTTACAGATGATTCTTTTCTTACATTATCTTCTCTATGAATAGGTGTAACTGTCTTAGTTACTCTGTCCAACTTAAATGCTGTTTCTGACATAATAGCTTCTTTATCACTTACCATTGAATAACATATAACCATTAAAAGCTCTTCCTGTCTTGTCTTTTTACCTGTTATTCTTTCATTTATAATACTTGCAACTACTTTACCTTGCATATTAGCACCAAAACCGGATTTTGGTAAAAATGTTCTTGCAGAATCACCGATAACAAATACATTTTTAACTTCTGTTTCAAATGTAAACGTATCTACTTCTATCCATTTCTGTCTATTTTTTAATAAACCTATTTTATAAAGTAAATTTGAAGCTTTCATAGGTGGAATTATATTAGCTATATCAAATTTAAAATCTCCATTTGTCGTTTTTACTAATTTTTTAGTTGGATCTATCTCTTTAATAGATGTTCCTGTTATATAATCTGCATAACCTTTATACAACTCATAGTAAGCTTTCATAAAACCTTCAGAGTTTACTATAGGTCTTTCATTTTCATCAATAAAATATAAATGTGCTTTCAGATTTCTTGATTTTAGATAGTTTAGTAACAATGCAGCCCTTTCATAAGGAGCTGGAGGACATCTGTAAGGATAAGAAGGAACAGTTACTACAATATCTCCACCACTAAATTCATTAATTATTTTTTTTAAAAATAGATGTTCACTACCTGGTTTAAATGCAGGCGGATAATTTATAAAAATTTCAGCCTTTGTTTCATCAACATCATAATCTATACCTGGTGATAAAACTAAAAAGTCATAAGATACTTTGTATTTATTAGTATAAACAACCTTTTTATCAAAATCTATATTGTCCACTTCATCTTTCAATACTTGAATGTTATGTTTTACAGTTAGGTTATTATAAGGAAAACAAAGATTAGAAAATTCCATTATATTTACTAAATATAGATTACTCATAGGACAAGACACAAAAAAGTCATTTTTTTCTATCAAAATAATATCTATATCTTTATTATATTTCCTTAAAGCTACTGCTGTAGTTACACCACCATAACCACCACCAACTATAACAACCTTAGCTTTTTTTGGAGAAAGTTTACTTTCTGTAGTTTCTGATTTTACTTCATTAAACGAAAGTAAAGTTGAAGCAGAAAGTAATGCAGATGCTGTTAAAAAATCCCTCCTACTAACATTTAATTTGTTCTTTGACATATTTACTTACCTCCATAGCAACAGATTTTTCTACCATTTCTGTAGCTTTCTCAAAATCTCCATACAACTCTATTAAATCTGATTTATATATATCTAAAAACTCTTCAAATTGGCTAGGTCCTACAACAGCTGTTGCATAAATATTTCCATTTTCTTCTACAAGTTCAACATAGGCTAAAGGTAGTTCTGCTGGACCTTCCATTACTTGACCACCTTTTTTTACATCAAAAACAGACATATGTGCGCAACATTGTATAACACCGCTTTTCCCTGTTGTAGCAGATTTTTCCGTAGGTGGATAGTAATTGAAAAGCGAAAAATCTTTATTTGGATAATTCCACTGATGAGGACATATTGCACTATAAGCAACGATACTTTTATCTTTTCCTATACCTCCATTAAACTGATAATCTTTACCACTATCTAATTTTATAGTCATTGGTTCAACTTTATCACCTAAATTTATAATATAACAAGGTGTAGATTTAAACGGGTAATGGAAAAGTAATACAGTGTATGGTAATAGATCAGAAGTTTTTAAAGGTTCACCATTTTCTTTTACCAACAATGCTTTTTTATAAGTTTTATAAAGTTCTTTTTCTGCAGCAATTAATTTAGTAAAAAGAGTAGAATCTATCATCATTCCAGCAGCTATAGCTGAACATGTCTTAAACAATTTCCTCCTATTCATCTTAGAACCTCCTATATATATAAAAAAAGGGGGCTAAAAAGCCCCCTCTCATTAAACTATGTATTATAGAATTATTTATATTATCCTCTTCCCCATGTATCTGCTACTATATTATCATACCAAACTTGAGCATAAATCGCCTCTTTTTCTCTGAACTTTTCATCTGCACCTGCTGGACTAACACCACCTGCACCTTTAACAGCTTCTATTCCTTTTTCTGAAACATTATAAACAGCTGCTACAGAAATGCCATAGGTTGGAGATACTAAACTATAACAAGTGTTTACGACTGTTGTATTTTCTGGTTCTTTTCCGTTTATTTGAGATACAATAGCTGCTGCGGCCACTTTACCATGGCTATTAGCTGAGAATCCTGATTTAGGCATTATAGTATTAGAAGAGTCACCAATTACAAATACATCTTTAGCAACTTTTGACTCAAATGTTTTTGGATTTATATCTGCCCAACCTTTTTCATTAGCAAGTTTTGAAGATGAAATTATATCTGCTGCTTTTTGATGTGGTATAAAGTTTATAACATCACCTTTAATTTTTTCACCAGAAGATGTAACTACAACTTTTTCTTTAGGATCTATTTTTATAACTTTACCACCAACATCCGATGAAACCCATTCAACCATATCTCCATATAGAGCACTCCAGCCTTCCATAAAAAGCTTTTGTTTAGGAAAGTTATTTTTAGCATCTAAAAGTATTATTTTTGACTTTGGTTTATTATTTTTAAGATACCAAGCCACTAAAGAAGCTCTTTCGTATGGCCCAGGTGGACATCTGTATGGCATAGGTGGAATAACCATTATAAATGTACCACCATCTGGCATAGCTTCTAACTGTTTTCTAAGTAACAATGTTTGTGGTCCAGCTTTCCATGCATGTGGTATTTCTTCAGCCATTTGAGGTGTAGCACCTTCTACTGCTTCATATTTGAAGCTTATACCAGGTGATAGTACAAGTTTATCATACTTAACTTTTTTACCATCAGACAGTATTACATGTTTAGCAGTTGTGTCGATTTCTTGAACATGACCTTTTATAAAGTTGACTCCGTACTTACCTTTTAGAATGGAATAATCTACTTCTAAATCTTCAATTTTCTTAAATCCACCGATAACTGTGTTACTAAATGGACATGTATAGTACTTGTCAGAACCTTCAATGATAGTAACAGCAATGTCTTTATCGAATATTTTTATATACTTAGCAACTGTTGAACCACCAAATCCACCACCTACTACTACAACATGAGCTTTCCCTTTTATTTCATATTCAGAAACTTTTTGAGACATAGAAAAAGCTTTATCTACTCCTGCTACTGTTGCTACACCTACTAAACCCGTTAATTTCAATAAATCTCTTCTTGTAATCATCTTATCTCCTCCTTATTTTAATGTTGATAGATACTCTGCTACTTTTTTGATTTCTTCATCTGTATAACCTTTTGCAAGACGGTTCATTACGGTACCTTTAAGTTTGCCTTCCTTATACTGAAGCAATGTTTTTTCAATAACTGCTGCTGGTTTTCCTGCAATAGAATACCCTTTCTTATTTGTAGTTTTACCTTCTGGGCCATGACAACCAAAACAAGTAGCAGCAATAACTTTTACAGATTCTACAGCGTTAGCTGTAAATGTAAAACACAAGGCCAAGACTCCTGCGGTTAAAAACCTCTTCATTTTTAAACCTCCAAAAATGTTTTTTTCCATGGAAAATATAAATCATCTTTAAGTTATTGTCAAATACATATTTAAATTAGTATATTTACATAATTTAAATTAGTATATTTATATATTTAAATTAGTATATTAATATTAACCTTTTTTTATTTTTATTAGAATATACATGTAAAAATTATTAATTATATTAATATGATTATTAATATATAATATTGTTCTTATAATAAACCAAAGTTCTTCATCTTGGTTCTTAACTGCTTCCTTGATATACCTAATTTTTGAGCTGCCCTTGTTTGATTAAAATTTTCTTCTTCAAGAACTTTTAATATTACTCTTTTTTCTATTTCATAAAGATTTAAATTATCTTTATCTAATATAGTATCAACTTTATTTTTAAAACTATTTTTTACTCTATCAGGTAAATGATCTACGTTAATTATCTCTCCCTGACATAAAACTACTGCCCTTTCTATAACATTTTCAAGCTGTCTAACATTTCCTGGCCAATCGTAATTAACAAGAACATCTAAAGCTTCCTTATCAATATCATAAATATTTTTCCCATTTATTTTGCTAAATTTACTAATAAATTTTTCAACAAGTAAAGATATATCTTCCTTTCTTTCTCTTAACGGTGGTATTTTTAAGTGTATTACGTTTATTCGATAAAATAGATCTTCTCTAAATTCTTTATTTTCAACCATTTCTTCAAGATTTCTATTTGTTGCAGATATAAACCTGCATTTTACTTTCACTAATTCTTTTCCACCAATTCTAAAAAATTCTTTCTCTTGTAAAACTCTAAGTAATTTAGCTTGCATAAAAAGTGGCATATCTCCTATTTCATCTAAAAACAATGTTCCTTCTTCTGCAATTTCTATCTTTCCTATCTCCTTATTTAATGCTCCAGTGTATGCTCCTTTTTCATGTCCAAAAAGTTCATTCTCAAATAGGTCAGAAGGTATAGCAGAGCAGTTGATTGCTATAAAAGGCTTATCTTTTCTTTTTGAACGTTTATGGATAGCTTTAGCTACAAGTTCTTTTCCTGTCCCACTTTCTCCTTCTATAAGTATTGAAGATTCACTTTTACTAACAATATCAATTTCTTTAAAAAGTTCTCTCATCTTTTTACTTTTTCCTATTATTCCTTCAAATTCAGATTCTTCAAATTTTTTTTCTTGTTTTTCTTTATAAAACTCAATAATCTTAATTAAGTTATCTGTATCTATAGGTTTTGGTATATAGTGATTTGCTCCTTTTTTTACCGCATCTACAGCTCCATTTATAGAACCATAAGCTGTAATAATAATAAAAGGTGTATTAATATCAATTTTCCTAAAATATTCTAATATTTCTATCCCTGTCCCATCTTCTAAAAGAAAATCTGAAAGGATAAGGTTATATTGATTTTTAGATATTAAGTTTAAGCTGTCAGTTTTTGTTTTCGCTATATCAACACTGTATCCAGCTTGAGTTAAAACTGTTTTAATAACTCTTAATATACTTTCTTCATCATCAATAAGTAGAATCTTAAACATTTCTTCTAACCTTTATAGGTAGTTCTATTATAAATTTAGTGTATTTACGATACTCTGAATTTAAATTTATTGTTCCTCCATTTAAGAAAACGATTTTATAAACCATTGGTAAACCAAGACCTGTACCTTTTGGTTTTGTAGTAAAAAATGGTTTAAATATCCTTTCTTTATGCTCTTGTTTTATTCCTATCCCATTATCCTCTATAGTTAAAACGATTTTTTGTTTATTATCTACAAAACTGGTTTTTATTTTTATATATCCATCGTCTATATTTTTTTCTTTTATAGCATCTATAGAATTAAGAACAAGATTTACAATAGCTTGTTTTAGTAAGTTATCATCTAAAAAAATCAAAGGTAAATTTTCATCTAACTCTAAAATAAGTTTTATATTGTTATCTTCACAATCATAAATTAAAAGTTTAACAGAATCTTTTACAACTTCATTTATATCTGTCAGTTTAAAGTTTGGTTCTATAAGTTTAGAGAAATTTAAAAATGATATTGTCATATCATTAAGTCTATTACTTTTTTCTTTTATAATTTTCCCAAACTCTCTTATTATTTCATCTTTAGAATTATTTTTTATATAGTTTGCTGCATTAGATATAGAATAAAGGGCATTTTTTATTTCATGTGCTATTTTTGCACTCATCTCCCCCATAGTAGCCATACAACGCAGTGTTTCCCTTTCTTTATAAGCTTCTTCAAGTTTCTTTATATAATCATTTAATGATGCAACCATTATATAAAAACTGTAAGTAAGCTTGTCTACCTCATCTCCAGTGTATTTATTAAATACTTCACATTTAGAACACTCTTTAATAGCAATTTCTCCTATATTTAAAAGTATGTCAGCTGAATCTTTTGAAGCTAACCAGCAAGTATCTAAAATATTTTTAATACACTCTCTATCATTTTTTGAGATTGGTTTTATATCTATTATTGTATTTAGATTATTAAAATCTTGAACAAATAAATTTAAAATTTTTTCTTTCAAATTTACAAGAGGTCTTACATTATAAGAAGAAATTAAAAATATACCTACAAAGGAAGCAAAAAATATAAATAGTATTACTAAAGATAGGGGATATATAATATTTTCTATATCTTTGGCAAGTTCTTCTTTAATAGTATCTTCATCGTAAAAGACAATTATTTTTCCTATAACATCATCACCAACGTCAAGATTAAAATAAAAAGATTTAAAACTTTGTTTGGTAAATCCAGTATAAATTTTCCCTATATAAGATATATTTGAACTTCCAATTATTTTCCCCTCTTTGTCTGTTATAAAAACTTCTTTAACAGATTTATTTTTCATAACAAAATTGACTAATTCATCTATCTTCTCAAAATTTTTAACAACTATTTTCTCTTTATAGCTTTCTGATAAACTAATAATATTATCTTCTAATGATTCAATTCTATCATTTAAAATTTTTCCATAGAAACTATAGACAGTTAAAATCATAGAAGCAAAAAGAATAACTAATATATAAATTGAGATTGATAAAGATGTTTTAATCTTTATGGATAAATTTTTCATTTTAAAACTGGGAAAAGGTCAAGTATTTTTCTATAGTTTTTTATTATTTCAAACATTTTTGGTTTTGGTTTTTCAAAGCCATCAATTTCCATACTCTTTAATGTTTCTTTATCTACTGTAAAAAGTGCTTTTTCTATTTGGTTATCTAAATTTTTATCTAAATTTTTATCAACCATTATAATATGTCTTGGAAAAGAAGGTGATTTAGCTATAACTCTAAGCTGAGATTGATAAGGTATTAAACTTTCTTCTCTAATACCAGCAACATCTGCAACACCTGCTAAAAGTGATAAAATAGCACCTTTGTCTGTCCCAGAACTCCATATATTTACTACATCTTCCTGTGTAATACCAGCATTCGTAAGCATGTACAATGGCATAACACAGTTACTCATACAAATTGGACTACCAAGTGTTATTTTCTTTCCTTTCACATCACCTATAGACTTTATATTACTATCCTTTTTTACTACTAAAACACCATTTTCAACAGCTTTTCCGTTTATTTTCATAACAGCTACTGCCTCTACGTTAAACTTCCTTTTCAACTCAAAATATACAACTGAGCAACCAACAGCTAAATGAGCTTCTTTCTTTTTAAATAACCTATAAACTTCATCTACTTTTTCTACTATAATAACTTCCACTTCTTTATTTAGATTTTTAGATAGATATTTAGATAACGCTGAATATCTTTTATATTCTTCAATAGGATTTCCATAAGATAAAACCACAAAGTTTAATCGTTCCTGTGCAAAAGATATACTAAATATACTGAATATAGCAATAATTATTTTTACAATCATGGAAATAATATATTACAAAAACATTAAGTTAGCAAATACTAAGTTTTTATAAACTTGAAAGATAAAAAAAAGGAAATATTTTTAGATTTGAAAAAACATAAAAAAGAAGGTAGTAAAAATGGAAACCGTTAGAAAGCCAGCTGTATCAAATCTTTTTTATACAGGAGATAGAGAAAACCTTTTATATACAGTTAAGAAATATCTAAACAATGCTATGTTATACGATTATAAACCAGAAGGTTTAATTGCACCACATGCTGGTTATATGTATTCTGGTATTGTTGCTGCTGTATCATACAAACAACTTCTAAACCTTGATTTAAACAAACATTACACATTCTTATTGATTGGTCCATCCCATCATGTTTATTTAAATGGTATTTCTTTTGGTCTATATGAATACTGGCAAACACCTCTTGGAAACGTAAAAGTAGCAAAAGAAAAAATATTAGATTTTATCAAAAACAACCCAGATTTTCCTTCTACAACAAACACATTGCCTCATAAAAAAGAACATTCCTTAGAAGTTCAAGTTCCATTTTTACAAGTTTTACTAAAAGATTTTGATATTATCCCTGTTGTTTATGGTGACATTTCTAGTAGTTATGTAAAACATATAATTGAATATTTTAAAAAAGATGATAACACAGTTGTAATAATAAGCTCAGACCTAAGTCATTACTACCCTGACAATATAGCAAGGGAGATAGATAAATACTGTCATTTAGCTTTAAACTCTTTAGATATAAAATTTTTAGAAAACTGCGAAGCTTGTGGGAAAATAGGCATAGAAGCTATGATAAATTATGCTAAAGAAAAAAATTTAAAAGCCAAACTCCTTTATTATAAAACTTCAGGAGATACTGGAGGAGATTATAGTAGTGTTGTCGGATATGGAAGTTATATCTTCTATAAATGAGGAAGAAGGCAAGTTTTTAGTAGATTTAGCAAGAGTAAGTACTGAGTATTATTTAAAGTATGAAAAGATTCCAGATATTAAAAATGTTCCATATAAAAATTTAAAAAAACTTGGTGCATCTTTTGTTACAATAGAAACAAAATATGGAGATTTAAGAGGCTGTATAGGTTCTATTATACCCCATAAACCTTTATATCAAGATGTAATAAATAATGCAATATCAGCTGCCACATCAGATCCAAGATTTTATCCATTAAATTTAGAAGAACTTTTCAATGTAAAAATAAAAGTTTCTGTTTTAACTTATCCTATAAAAGTGGGATATACAGATTGGAAAAATTTACTAAATAAAATAAAACCTTTTAAAGATGGTTTGATAGTTAAATATAAAAACTTTTCTGCTACATTTTTACCTGAAGTTTGGGAAAAAATACCAACCAAAGAGGATTTTTTAACTCATTTATGTTTGAAAGCAGGTTTAGCAGGTAATTTTTGGAAAACAGGATTATTAGAGGTATACAGATATAACACTATTACTTTTAGTGAATAATTTAAAACATTAAGCCTTAACCTTTGAAAGTAAACAAACATTCAAAATGAGCCAATCTATAAAAAAATTAACCTCCAATACTTGTCATAACTCTTACACAATCTGAAAATGCATAATTTGATTTTTGTATATTCATATTAGATATTTCTTTTGCTATTAAGACATTTTGTAAAAACTCATCTAAATCTCTATCACTTCCATTCCTTAACACTTCTTTAACATGTATCTCTTCATCTGTACGAAGACATAATTTTATACTTCCTTCCGCTGTAACTCTTAGCTTTGAACAACCATCACAGAAAGGATTTGAAATAGGTGTTATAAATCCAATCTTTATATTTTTATTAGGTAATTTATAAACTCTTGCTGCACCACTTCCAATAGACAAAGAAGGTATAAGTTTTCCATACCTATCCTCAATCAACATTTTAACCTCTTCTAAAGGCTTTACCATATCTTTTTCCCATTTAATAAAACCTTGTCCAAGAGGCATCATCTCAATAAATCTCACTTCTACACCATACTCTATAGCAAAATCTACAAAATCTAATGCTTCATTTTCATTCAAACCTTTTATAATAACAGCATTAACTTTTATAGGGTCAAATCCTAATTCTTTACTTACTCTAATACCCTCTAAAACATCTTCAAGCTTACCTTTGGTTATTTGAAAAAATAAATCCGGTTTTAAACTATCTATACTAATATTTAATCTATTTAGCCCAGCTTCTTTTAGCTTTTTTGCATGATGTTTTAACGTTATTCCATTTGTAGTCATACTTATATCTTCAATCGCTGGAATATCTCTTAACATCTTTATCAATTTTTCTATCTCAGGTCTAACAAGCGGTTCGCCACCGGTAATTCTCACTTTTTTCAAACCATAATTTGTCATAGCCTTAACAAGACGTGCTATCTCTTCATAACTTAGGATTTCTTCATGGGGTATATATTCTTGATTGTCAGGTCTACAGTAGAAACATTTTAGATTACATTTATCTGTCACAGATATTCTTAAATATGATATTTCCATACTAATCCTCCTTTATTAAAACTTTCAAATAAAGAATATGACTTTTTTGTCAAATTGTCAATAATGGAATAACAAAAGATTGCACAAAATAAGTGCAAAACAAGATTGACTTTTTACAGGATATAATACATACTATTTGAAATAAAAATAGAAGATGTTTAAAGAGGTACTAGAGGGTAGAGGTAATATATCAAGTAAACTCTCAAATTCCCAAAAATTCTAAGTGTTTCTTTAAACCTCTTCTGTTAGAGGTAATTTAATTAATTTTTTGGAGGTATTTTAGTCGTGCGTATCACAGGTACAGTTAAGTGGTTCAACTCAAAGAAGGGTTTTGGCTTCATCACAAGGGATGATGGTCAAGGAGATGTTTTCGTTCACTTTTCAGCTATTCAATCAAGAGGTTTCAAAACTCTTGAAGAAGGTCAGAAAGTAGAGTTCGAAATAGCTCAGGACGAAAAGGGTCCAAAAGCTGCAAACGTCGTTAGAGTTTAAGGAGGCAATAGAAATGGCAGTAACAGGAACAGTTAAATGGTTTGATTCTAAAAAAGGTTTTGGTTTTATTACAAGAGATGATAATGGGCAAGATATATTTGTTCACTTCTCAGCAATAGAAGGAAAAGGATTTAAAAACTTAGAAGAAGGACAAAAAGTTCAATTTGAAATAGTCCAAGACGAAAAAGGTCCAAGAGCTGATAAAGTAGTAAAACTTTAATCTAATATATGTGAGGGGTTTTTGCCCTCACATCTTTAATTAAAAAATTAATGCTAAAAAATATATAAAACATATATATTACCACTTCAGCAAAAGTATAAAATATTAGCAAAAAAGCTTTCAATACAATCAGGTAGAACCTATTCTAAATTATATGTCTTGCAGGTTTAGATTGACTATATTGCTACACTTAAGAAAATAAGATAAGGTTTGCTTTAAGAAATCAGCAATAAAATTAAAAGATAATAAACTAATCTTATTTAATAAGAAAAATAGAAATAAACGTAAAAGGTAAGTGTTATATCCATATTGCTATAAGTGGAAAAAAGATTTTCGAATCTTTAAACCTTTTTATTAAAATCTCTAATTACAATTTTCTACAAAGATAGAGTTATTATCATCCCTTTCACAATGTCCTAGAAAAGATAGTTTTTTATTTTTGAAAACATATAAGTTATAATATTACTAAAAAACTTTATTTATCTTGGAGGTTTTATGTTATCTGCAGAAGAACAGCTTAAATTAATTAAAAAAGGGACTATTGAGATAATATCTGAAGAAGAACTTTTAAAAAAGTTAAAAGAAAATAGACCTTTAATAGTTAAAGCAGGTTTTGACCCTACAGCACCAGACTTACATTTAGGACATACTGTTTTATTACAAAAATTAAGAACATTCCAACAACTTGGCCATACTATATTCTTTATTATTGGTGATTTTACAGCTATGATCGGGGACCCCTCTGGAAGAGATAAAACAAGACCGCCTCTCTCAAAAGAACAAGTATTGGAAAATGCTAAAACTTATAAAGAACAAGTTTTTAAAGTTTTAGATCCAGAAAAAACTGTTGTTATTTTCAATAGTGAGTGGCTTGGAAAACTTTCTGCAGAAGATATTGTAAAGTTAACAGCAAAATATACAGTTGCAAGAATGCTTGAAAGAGAGGATTTTAAAAATAGGTTTAAAGAAAATGTTCCAATATCTATACATGAATTTTTATATCCTTTGTTCCAAGCTTATGACTCTGTAGCTATTAAAGCAGATGTTGAACTTGGCGGTTCAGATCAAAGATTTAATTTACTTATAGGTAGAGACATTCAAAAAGAGTATGAAATAGAGAAACCACAAGTTGCAATACTATTACCTCTTTTAGTTGGAACTGATGGTGTTAAAAAAATGAGTAAGTCTTATGGAAACTACATCGGAATAACAGAACAACCTGAAGATATGTTTGGAAAGATAATGTCTATCTCTGATGAACTTATGTGGCAATACTGGGAATTACTTACAGATTTAACAGTAGAAAAGATTGAGCAACTAAAAGAAGATGTAGCAAAAGGAATAGTTCATCCTATGGAAGTTAAAAAACAGCTTGGTATGTATATAGTTGAAAGATTTCATAACAAAGAAGCTGCAATAAAATCAAAAGAGCACTTTGAAAAAGTTCATTCAAAAAGAGAAATACCAGATGATATTCCAACATTATCCTTAGACATAAAAGAGTTAGAACTCTTTGAATTACTTTTTACAACAAATTTAGTAGAGTCAAAGGCAGAAGCAAAAAGATTAATTAAACAAGGTGGAGTGAAAATTAACGGTGAAAAAATTACAGATCCACTACTAAAGGTTAATCTATCAAAAGAGATAGTTATTCAAGCAGGAAAAAGAAAGTTTTTAAAAGTTATTCCAAAGTTATAATATTTTCTATATGTTCAACCTGATTGCTATTGATGGCAATCAGGTCAAATCTAAAATCATAATCAAACAAAACGTTTCTAGCAATAAAATGTCTAGCAGTTTCTAAAATTTTTTTAGCTTTTGGTAATGTTATGCTTTCTTCAGACAGTCCAAAATTATCTGATGTTTTTCCTCTAACTTCAACAAAAACTATCAAATTGTCTTTTTTAGCGATTATATCTATTTCACCTTGTCTTGTTCTATAATTTCTATATAAAATCTCAAAACCTTTTTCTTTTAAATATTTTTCAGCTATATCTTCAAAGATCCTTCCTTTCTCTCTTTTATTCAAGATACTGTATAACTGCCTGCTCTCTTAACTTTTTAAGGTATAACTCATACTCTTGTTTAAATTTCTGTAAATCTTTATCACTTAACTGTTCTTTTGGTATAAGTTTTTTATCTTCTTTTTCTATAAAAACAAAGTATATACCTTCTTTTGTATCTACCTTAAATATATCTCCTACTTTATGGGAAAAAATCTCTTTTTCAAGGTCTTCTACTAAATCTCCTTTTCTAACTTCACCTAACAAACCTTTGTTTTCAGCTGTGTATTTATCATCAGAGTATTTAGAAGCATAGGTAGGAAAGTTTTCTTTATTTAGCTCTTTTTCTAATTTTGATACTACATCTTTATAATCTTCTCTACCTTTTGATATAAAGATAACCCTAACCTGTTTTACATCTTCTATTGTTCCTTCTATAATACCTTGAGTTATTTTATTTCTTAGATAAAAATGAAGAAACTTGTTTCCTATTAAATCTATTTCTATAAATCCTCTCAACTTTTTATAAGAAATGCCACTTTCTTCAAGTCTCTTTTTAAATGTTTCAATATCGTTAACACCATTAGCTTTTGCTATATTTAAAAATGCATTATCTATTTCCGTTGATGTCACAGAGATACCCATCTTTTTTGCATGTTGAGACATAAGTATAGAATCTATAAGTTTTTCTTTTACTTCTTTATCATCTTTTAAGTTATACCAATTTTTTGCAAAATCTAAATCTGATTTTAAAATAGGTTGTCCATTTACTACCATAACTACTTTATCAAAAAGATCTTCCTTCTCTTCTGCAAAAATAGAAAAACTTAAAATAAGGATAATTAAAAATGCTTTAAAAACTTTAACCATTTTTACCTCTCTTTTTCTTTCTTATCTCAGTATAGTTTTCTATAATTTTTTGCTGATTTCTTTCTATTGCAAGGGCTTTATCTGGTACTTCTTTTGTTATTACAGAACCAGAACCTGTTATAGCTTCCTCGCCAATAACAACTGGAGCCACCAACATAGTATCACTTCCTATAAATGCTTTATCTTTTATAACCGTTTTATGTTTTTCAAATCCATCATAATTACAGGTAATTGTACCTGCTCCTATATTCACATCTTTTCCTATCTCTGCATCACCTAAGTATGTTAGATGTTTTGCATTTGTTCTTTCTCCAATTACGCTATTTTTAACTTCTACAAAATTTCCAATAACTACATTCTCTTTTATACAGCTGCCGTTTCTAATCCTTGCAAAAGGTCCTATTATAGATCCATCTTCTATAACAGAATCTTCTATATAGCTGTTAGCTAAGATTTTTACATTGTTGCCTATCTTTGAGTTTTTTATTACACAGTTTGGTTCTATAACTGTTCTTTCCCCAATTTGAGTTTTTCCAGAAATGAAACAGTTTTGAAAGATTTCTACATCTTTTGAAAAATCTACATCAAACTCTATCCATATACTTTCTGGATTGTGGAATGTGGTACCATTTAGCCCCCAAAATGTCATAAATCTTTGTTTTAAGATATTTTCAACACCAGCTAAAGCAAGCCTATCATTTACATTTAAAATTTCTGTATAATCTGGTATCTCTAAAGCATATAAATATTTTCCTTCTTCCCTTAAAATCTCTATAACGTCTGTTAGATAGTATTCTCCTTGGTTATTGTTGTTATTTACTTTTTTTAAAGCTTCACATAGATATGGTGCATAGAAAAAGTAAATACCAGAGTTTATCTCATTTATATTTTTTTCTTGTTGATTTGCATCTTTTTCTTCAACAATCTTTAATATTCTATGACTTTTATCTTTTATAATCCTTCCATATCCATATGGATTTGGAACTCTTGCTGTCATTACAACTCCAGCTATACTTTCATTTCTATATCCTCTATAGGTTTCAAGGTTTGCACCTTCATACCTAACTAAGGCTTTTAAAAATTCCCCTGCATTATGTAATGTTTCCCCTCTTATTAATGGTATATCTCCATTTATAACTAAAACATAGCCATCAAAATCTTTGAAATGTTCTGAAGCTGTAACAACAGCATGAGCAGTTCCAAGCTGTTCTTCTTGATAAACAAAAATACATTTATCACAGTTTATAGCATTTATAACCTCTTCTTTTTTATATCCAACTACAAAAACAGTTTTTTGAGGCTTAATCCAATTAACAGCATACTTTACATAAGAAATCATGGGTTTTCCTAAGATTGTATGTAAAACTTTTGGTTTTTCTGATTTAAATCTTGTTCCTTTCCCGGCTGCAAGTATAATAGCTACTAATGGAAAATCTATCATCTAAACCTCCTGCAAGTACTTTTCAATATTATCAATAACATAGAAGATATTTTTAGATTTCAATTTATAACTAATTCTATTTACAATTAACTTTGCCGTAGATGGTCTTATAGTATCTATTACTACCAATCCATTTTCTCTTAGAGTTGTTCCAGTTTCTACTATATCAACTATAAAGTGTGATAAACCTACCAATGGTGCTAGTTCGACAGAACCATAAAGTTCAAAAATTTTAACATTAATACCTTTTTTTGAGAAAAATTCTTGGGTTATTTTAGGGTATTTTGTAGCTACAGCTAAAGAAGAAGGGTTTGAGAAATAAAAATCTCTATCTTCAGGCTTGCCGGCTACTACAATATTACAATATCCTACTTTAAGGTCTACTGGTTTGTATACATCTGGAAGAGATTCTAATAAAACATCATCTCCAGCTACACCTATATCTGCTATACCATTTTCTACATAAGTTGGGACGTCTTTTGACCTAACAACTAAAAACCTAAACTTTTCTGATTCCAAGATGAGTTTTCTTGTATTTTGGTTTATATATTCCTTTAAAACACCTGATTTTTTTAGTATATCTATAGTTTGATCAAAAAGTCTCCCTTTTGGTAGTGCAAAGGTTATTTTATCCATCTACTTCCCGTTTGCAAAAGGTATACTTATCCAAAGTTCATCTCTATCATTCTCTGATTTGATTTCAACTTCAATATTGTTAGAATCAAACTGAGGATACTTAGAAAATACTAAAATAAGATCATCTTTAAGTAAATCTGCAAAGTTAGGAGGAAGTCCTTTTCTCTCATATGATAAAACCATCATCAATCTTTCTTTAGCTTTATTAGCTGATGACTGTCCTTTAAAAAAACTAAAAATTGACATTACATCCTCCTATTTCCCAAAAAGTTTAGTAAAAAATCCTTTTTTCTCTTCAAGTTCTGTAAATGGAATATTTTCACCTTCAAGTCTCTTTACAATATTCCTAATGGCTTTTGCAGCAGCAAAATTTTCACTTAGTACTATAGGTTCTCCTTTGTTTGTAAAGTCTACTAATTTTTCTTCATCAGGTACTATACCTATTTTTGGAATTTGTAAGATCTCTTCTATATCTTCAACAGACAACATCTCCCCTTTTTTTACTTGATGAAGCTTTATTCTATTTATTACAAGTTTTATATCATTTTTTTCCATTGATTCTAAAAGTCCGATTATCCTATCTGCATCTCTCACTGAAGAAACTTCTGGATTTACTACTACTATAGCCTCTGTTGCCGGTGCAGACGCCGTTTTAAAACCACTTTCTATACCAGCTGGAGAGTCTATAAGTATATAATCAAAGTTATCTTTTACTTTTTCAACTATCTCAACCATCTGATCCGGTTTAACTGCATCCTTATCTTTTGTTTGAGCTGCTGGTAAAAGATAGAGAGACAATCCTCTCTTATCTTTAACAAAAGCTTTTTCAGGTGAAACTCTTCCCTCTACTACGTCAACAATATCGTAAACAATCCTATTTTCAAGACCTAAAATCATATCAAGGTTTCTAAGACCTATATCTGCATCTATTGCTAAAACTTTTTTACCTATAAGGGCGATAGCTGTTCCTATATTTGCTGTCATGGTTGTTTTTCCTACACCACCTTTTCCTGAAGTTATAACAATAACTCTTGCCATACTTTCACCTCATTAAATTTTTTCTATAATTATAGAATCACCTTCTATAAAAGCAATCTCTGGATGGTTTACCTCTTCAATATTATCTGGAGCTCTAGCAATATAATGACCTATCCTTATCTGTTGAGGTCTAAGTTTTAATGCCATAATAACAGCTGTTTCATCTCCATTAGCTCCTGCATGAACAACACCTCTTAATGCACCCATAACAACTACACTTCCAGAAGCTATAATATAAGCATCTGGATTTACATCTCCAAGTATAACTACATCACTATCATACTCTACTTTTTGTCCACTTCTTAATGTTTTATTTATAATCTTTAAAGATTTTTTTTGATTAAGAGTTATATTTTTCTGCTCTGATTTATTATTTTGATAACCAAGTATATTTGTATTGAAATTTTTTAGTAATATTTCTATCTCTTTTTTTTCTCTATCACTAACTTCAAGTCCATTATAATCAACAACAGCATAAGAACCTTTAAAAAATGTAGAAGACATCTTTTCAGAAAGTTCTTTCAGATTATCCTTTAAACTTATATTTGGGTCTAATTTAATTAATAAAGCTGGAACTGTCAAACCTTTTATCTCAACTCCCATACTTATCCTTCTTGAAAATTTAAAAAATTTATGATTATCTATTCTACTGCAAATTTTTACCGGAGGCAAAATTTTTTAATGTTTAAGGATTATTTCGGATATAAAGATAAAAAACTTTACTGTGAAGATGTAAGTATACAAAATTTAGCTTTAAAGGTAGGAACACCTTTCTTTATTTATAGTAAAAAAGCTATATTAGATAGTATAAAAAGTTATAAAGATGCATTTAAAGATTATGACACACTAATATGTTATGCATTAAAAGCAAATTCTAACTTATCTCTATTAAAGATATTTGAAGAAAATGGACTTGGTGCTGATATAGTTTCAGGCGGGGAACTTTACAAAGCTAAAAAAGCCGGGTTTTCTCCAAATAAGATAGTTTATGCAGGTGTAGGAAAAACAGATCCAGAGATAAACTATGCCCTCAGTGAGAATATCTTATCTTTCAATGTTGAAAGTTTTATGGAACTTGAAGTTATAAATGAACTTGCAAAGAAGCAAAATAAAAAAGCTAACATCTCAATTAGAGTTAATCCAAACGTAGACCCAAAGACCCATCCATACATATCTACAGGCCTAAAGAAAAGCAAATTTGGAATAGATATTGAATATGCTTTAAATGCTTATAAAAAAGCAGTAAAGTTAGAAAATCTAAATATAGTAGGGATACATTGTCATATTGGATCTCAAATTATGGATGTGTCTGTATTTGGAGAAGCTGCAGAAAAAGTTGTAGACCTTGTTTTCAAACTTAAAAAAGAAGGTATAGAACTTCAATTTATTGACTTAGGTGGTGGTCTTGGAGTAAAATATTTATCTGAGGATAATCCTCCAACACCTGAGGATTTAGCTAATATTATACTACCTATAGTAAAGCAGACAGGTTTAAAGCTTATACTTGAACCAGGAAGATCACTTATAGCTCAAGCGGGAGCATTAATAACAAAAGTTATATTTTTAAAGAATAAAGGAGAAAAACATTTTGTTATTGTTGACTCAGGAATGAATGATTTATTAAGACCTGCTATTTATAATGCGTATCATCATATAATCACAGTAGACGAAAAGGAAGATGAGATTATAGCTGACATAGTTGGTCCTATATGTGAAACTGGCGATTTTTTTGCATTGGATAGGAAGATAGGAGCTGTAACAAGGGGAGAACTTTTAGCTATACTAACAGCAGGTGCATACGGTAGCAGTATGTCTTCTAATTACAATGTTAGACCAAAGGCATTAGAAGTATTGGTAGATGGTAGTAATTTTAAAATTATAAAAGAGAGGGAAGATTATAAACATATATCAAAATACGAAGAGGAAGTGTTATGAAAGTACTTGTTGTTGGGAATGGTGGAAGAGAGCATGCCTTAGTATGGAAAGTAAAACAAAGTCCAGTGGTAAAAGAGGTTTACTGTGCAAGTGGTAACGCTGGAATAGCTAAGATAGCAAAAAAAGTAAACATATCACCAACAGATATTTACAACTTAGTAAAATTTGCAAAAGAAAATAAGATAGATTTAACAATAGTAGGACCAGAACAACCTTTGTCAGAAGGTATAGCTGATAGATTCAACAGTGAAGGACTTAAAATATTTGGTCACCAACAGTCTGCCGCAATACTTGAAGCAAGTAAAGTATTTGCAAAAAATCTTATGAAAAAATACAACATCCCTACTGCGAGATTTGAAAGTTTTGATAACGAATCAGATGCTATATCTTTTATAAAAAACGTTGGTGCTCCAATAGTAATAAAAGCAGATGGACTTGCTGCCGGTAAAGGTGTAATAGTAGCTAAAACAGAAGAACAAGCTATTCAAGCAGTAAAAGATATGTTCTCTGGAAAGTTTGGTCCAACAAGTAAAAGAGTTGTTATTGAAGAGTTTTTAGAAGGGGAAGAAGCATCTTATATATGTTTTGTTAAAGAAGATAAACTTATACCTATACCAACATCTCAAGACCATAAAAGAGTTTTTGATAATGACGAAGGACCAAACACCGGTGGAATGGGTGCTTATTCACCATGTTCCTTAATAACGTCAGAGATGGAAAAAGAGATCCAAGAAAAAATAATGTATCCAACTTTAAAAGCAATGATAAATGAAAATAGAAGTATGTGTGGATTCTTATATGCTGGTTTAATGATAGGACCTAAAGGTATAAACGTTTTAGAATTTAATGTAAGGATGGGTGATCCAGAAACTCAACCTATAATGAGAAGATTAAAATCTGATCTTGTAGAACATATACTGGAAATTTTAGAAGGCAAAATAGAAAATGTAAAACCAACCTGGTCTGGAGATTATGCTCTTGGCATAGTTATGGCATCAAAAGGTTATCCAGATAGTTATGAAAAGGGTAAAGTTATAACAGGTATAGAAGAAGTTGAAAAAGATAACGACATAGTAGTATTCCATGCTGGAACGGAAGAAATAAATGGAAAATTGGTTACAAATGGTGGTAGAGTTTTAACTGTCACTGCAACAGGGGAAACTATAGAAAAAGCAAGAGAAAAAGTTTATAATGCAGTTGAGAAGATAAAATTTGAAGGTGCACATTATAGAAAAGATATTGGATTTAGAGAACTAAACAGAAAAAGACCTTAAGAAGGTGGCATAAAAGCCACCTATTTATTAAAACATTCCTGGTGGTTTACCTTTAGAAACAATAAGTCTTTCTACTGGTTGACCTTCTATAATATGTTTTTGAACTATTTCTTCTACATCTGCAGGTGTTATATTCCCATACCAAATAGCATCAGGATATACAACGACATTTGGTCCAAACATACAAGGTCCTAAACAGCCTGTTGGTGTCACTGCCATCTTGTTAAAAAGTCCTTTCATCATAAGAGCTTCTTGAAACTTAATAAATATCTGGTCTGAACCTTTATCACCACATGATGGCATACCAGGTGGTTTTCTTTGCATACAAACAAAAACATGTTTAAAATCTGACATTTTATAACCTCCTATCTAATCATTTTTATTTAGATTATAAAAAAAACAATCATGCTTTTAAATGATTTTTATTAGTAAAATAGAATATATTTTAAATAAAGATATAATTGCTTATCAAAAGATTGCTGGATACTTTTAGTATAGGAAAATCCAAAACTTAAATTATCTTGCCTTAGTATGCTTCCTCCAATACCTCCTTCTAAAGAATACCCAAGATTTAAAACATCACTGTATATTAAACCTAAACTCATAAATGGTCTCCAAGGTCTTACATAAATTTGATCGTTATCATAACCAAAAGAAAAAGTTAAACCTAATAAATTAAAAGATTTTGGTAAAAATTTTGTATCTGCAAAAAGAGATAAAGTTTCTATATTTCCTTTATTTCCTTCTTTTTCATTATATTTTCCATGAGAAGAATAAACTTTAAAAGTATAGTCAGGATAACCTACTCTTAATTTATAAGAAAGTTCATCATAAAGGTTAACTGAACTTCCTATTTTCATTTTATCTGAAGAATAATAAATACTATAACTTGGGTTTATATAAACGGAAGTTCTATTGTTTAAATTATGAGTTATACCTACACTATATAAATCTTTTATCCCTCCAAATTTTAAAAATAATGTATCATCACTAGATATATTTTTTCCTATATTAATTGCTAGGTAAGATTTATCTTTTAAGTATCTATTTAATGAAAATTTAAAATATATATCGGTTGATAGATTATATAAAGATCCTAATCCAAATTTAAGACTGCCTTCGTCTAACTTTTTCTCAATACCAATGTAAAAATCATAGATATTATTAATGTTTTTAATACCTGTATTTTTGTTTGATAACAGGAAAAAGTTATTTATATCAGTGTTGAAAAATAAATCATTTTTTACATTATAAGACAAAGATAAATTACTTTGTATTCCATTAATGTTTGATAAATCTAAATAAGATGATTTCATATCTAATTTTGGTCTATTTGATACAATTAAATCCCTCTGTTGTTTATAAAGCAAATAGTCTTCGGAATTATCTTCTAACCCTTTATAGCCATAATACATAGCTTTATCTCTTTCTCCTACGTCAACAAGGGCAGTTACCCTATCCCTAATAGGTAAAATTTCGATATATTTTTTGAGAATTTCTTGTTGATAATAAGTATCATACTGATTTAATGCTATATTTAGCTTCATCCAAGGCTTTAAATCAACAGAAGATCTATTAGCTAAGTATTCTACATATTCATAATCTTCTCGTTTTAATAGATGAGATAGATAAATATCTTTATAAGTATCTTCAGATATTCTATCTTTGCTTTTTTCAAGAATTTCTAAAAATTCCCTTTCTGGTAAAAATGTATCTGCCAATCTTAAAAACTCAACCAGCTCATCATCTTCCAATATTTTCTTATTTTTTAGTTCAGTAAATATCTCATATCTAATTTTATTACTTTCATCTACTCTACCGAGAGTATAAAGTATATCTGCATAAATAATCCTATCTGATATAGAAGAATTACTATAGCTTTTAAAAATATTCTGTGCTTTGTATGAGTTTTGGAGTATAAGATATAAAATTGCAAAGGGTTTTTTCAAATCATTTTGATATTCTGAGTAGTTATCAATTATATACTTAGCAAGTTCTTGATTGGATGTTTCAATAGAAGTGTATATAAGTTCTGTTAAGATTGATGGATCAACTTTTTCCTTTAATAAGCTTTTAGTAATATCTAAAGCTTTGCTTAGATTATTAATTCTGATCAAGCTATTTATGTATTTAGAAGCTATAAAAATATTTTTTTTATAATCTATATCCTTATTTTCTATAAAATCTACAATAGCTTTAAAATCCTTTAAATCATAAAGAGATTCAACACAAATTGAAGCTAAATATTCATTTTTAAATTTCTTATATCCTTCAAAACTATATTTTGAAGCATTTTTAAAATCTTTTTTTTGAAAATAGTACAAAGAAAGCCTAATGTATTCGTTCTCTCTTTCTTTTTTATCTCTAATCAATATTTTAGAAATTTTCACAACAAACTCATAATCTCTCAAAAGCCAACTTAAATCGGATAAGTTATATAGATACTCATAATACAAACTTTTTTCTTCATCAGAATATATTTTTACTTTAGTAAAAATAGATTTTAAAAATTCATACAGTTGCCTAAGTTTATTCTTAGCATATAGGATATTGGAATATAATATTATATCCTTTAAAGAGGGATAATAATTTTTAACTAAAGTTTCACTATATTTCTCAGCTTTATCCATATATCCATACTTATATGTAACATACCCAAGATTGTATAAAACTTCTTTATCTTTATATTTAAGATATATTTCTTCTAAGATTTTAACTAACTCTTCAATTCTTCCTGCATGAATATAAACATAAACAAAGTCTTTCACATTTTTAGGGTTTTTTTCTAAAACATCAATAAATTTAATAGCTACATCAAACCTGTTTGCATTTACTGCAAGATTAAATAAAGTTTTCTTAAAATTTTCATCTTTTGTTATTTCATAATACTTTAACAAAGCATCTAACGACTCATATGGTTTGTTTAACCAGAGAGATATCTGTCCGAGCATCTTCCACCAATAAGGATTTTCAGGATATGCCTGTAAACCTTTTTGTACTACTAAATAAGCATTTTCTAAATCATTATTACCTAAGAATACAGTCAATAATAACTTTAGAGATTCTTCATCTAAATTTGATTTAGAATATTTATCTACATGTTTATTTTTATCTTCTATTTCGGTTTCGCTATAGGAAAAAGATATAAAAATGAGAAGTAAAATTAAGATTACTATCATTTTAGCACCTCATTTTTAATTTCTAATGCAATTTCATGAGCAAATTTGGGATCTCCTGTAGCTAAAGCTGATTTTAGTATAAATTTAACCATTTCTCTGTCTTGTAGGAAATTTTTATAATTTTTTCTAATTGTTTCTTTTACAAGTCTATAATTTTTGCTATACATAGCAATTTCTAAGGTCTTTTTGAAATATTCTTTTTTCTTATTAAAGTTTCTTTCTTTTTCTAAGAGAAATAAACAGTAATCCATAGCTTTAATATAATCTCTTCTGATTAAGTATAAATCTAAAATCTTTTTATTATAAGAAACTTCATTATTTTTATCTAAAACTTTAAGATAATTTAAAGACCATAAAGCTTCGTCGTAATCTTTAAGCATTAAAGAAATGTTATAAAATTTTTGAAGCCAAAAAACTTTATCCTTTTCATCCTTCATTATCAACTTTCTAAGTATATTTAAAGCAATGGAATAATTTTCTGTAGCTAATGATTGTTTATAACTTTCTTCTAACCAATGTAAATTTTCTGGTTTTATTGAGTTTATTTTTAAACTAACTTCAAGAGCTATATCTGGAAAAGCCATAGATAAAGATTCTTTAAAAATCTCCTCTAAAAAGTTTAGATCTAACGATTTTCTATAACTTGATTTTAATATTTCTTTCATCTCTTGTCTAATCTTTTCTTTATCTTCTTCTGAAAATTGATCTGAAAAATATTTAGTTTTTAATATTAAATATTTTGAAAAAAAAGCTTTTGCTTTAATATTTTCTTCTGGATATAACTCTAATTCCTTGATATAATCCAGTACTTCATCATATTTGCCTAATTTTATAAGTCTTTCTACCATTAAAATTTTTAAATTTGGATCTGGATTTAATTTTATTAATTGTTTTAAGTATATATTTGATAAATTTATATTAGAATCTTCTTCTAGAATAAAACGCTCTATTTTACCTTTAGGAAATAAAATATAAGCTATAAGAAAGAAAATTATAACAAATACTGCTATCTCCTTATTATCTATAAACTTAGCTTTTACAGTAGGCTTCCACATTGACTTCTTTCTCTTTTTTAAATTTGTACTCATAGATATCTTTCTCTTTAACTATTTCATAGTTTTTATTTGGATCTACAATAACTTCACAATTCTTATTTAAAATTTTAAAATTTAGAGGAAGATAACTTTTTAGTTTAAAATAAATCTTATCATTCTCTTTTTTATAGGATACTATCTGACCGTTCGAATCAATAAGTAAAAATTTTGGAATTTCATTAGATAGAATAATTTTAGAATTTCCTTCATTTGAAAGATGTACATATATTGAGTTATTGATTTTTTTATATCCTAAAATTCCTTCACTTTTAAAAATATCAATATCTATATCTTTATCAAATCTAACTGTTTTTAAATTTCCTTCACTTCTAATAACAAAATTATCAACTAAATCTTTAGCTATTACGGTGTTTCTAAACTCTAAAACTCTTTGAGCATATTCAGATAAAAACATAGGATTATTATCTTGAGAAATAGCATAGTTGTATACTTCTTTTAATGCTTGTAATGAAGATATTTTTTGACCAGAATAAAAATGATAGTATATATTTAGTGGTTTAAATCTATAAGGTTTATCTGTAAGTTTAAAAGTCGATATAACATTTAAATAACCATTATAATATGTCCATAAATCTGTATAAATATTTTCGTTTTGAATAGGTGCATATATTTGAAAGTACTCTCCTTTATTTACTCCCATAGATGATATAAGAGAAAAATAGGGGAATTTAGAGCTAATTTCAGTATTTCCACCATTTACATTATATATACCATATTTATAAGTAAGTTTTATTGCTTCTTGCGGTGGGACACAATCCCCTGTCCATAAGAAAACTTTAACTTTTTTTCCAGGTGGCAAAAGGTTTTTATCTATATAATCTATAGAATCTGTTATTTCTCTTTCAAGACTAAATTTGTAATCTTTTATATTTAAATTATAGATTCCTTCCTTATAAGAATTACGATCCTTATGTTTAAAATATTCATATAAAAGTATCCACTTATAAGGA
Source organism: Sulfurihydrogenibium sp. (assembly GCA_037442825.1). Taxonomy (GTDB): domain Bacteria; phylum Aquificota; class Aquificia; order Aquificales; family Hydrogenothermaceae; genus Sulfurihydrogenibium. The sequence goes on from JBBIPN010000001.1 coordinate 45,403, forward strand.
TGGGAAAAAGAATGACTTGCCGGTTCTACATTTTCAAGTTGAAAAATAGATTTAGCAATACTTTCAAGATTTTTACTTTTATCAGGATATAATCCATTAGGACTTATCTCTCCTTCTATAATAGATATGGTATGAGGTATTTTATAAACCTTTAGTATTTCATCTCTAATTATTTCTCCTAAATTTTTTTGTGGGTTAAAATCAGCTACACCAAAAAAAGCATCTCCATCTATATGAGAAATCAATATTCTTTTACCGTTTTCTGTAGTAACATCAGGAATAGGAAAAGATGGTTTAAAAACATCTTTAAATATCTCTACAGGATTAAAAACAAAAAGAGCAGGATCTAGCCCTGCAAACAAAAATGTATTTTCAAGAGCATAGCCTCCCCAATCTGTAATTGCAAAAGGAAAAAACTCTTTATTACCTACATAAATAGATAAAACAGGTTTATAATTTCCAAATGGGACTATTTTTTGGATAGAACCAAAATTTTCAGGTTTTATCTCAAAATATTTGTAATCGTAGGTTTTATAATCTACTTTTTCAAAAAGAGATAATGTTCCTATGTTTTTGAGTTTTAAAACATTTGATAAAAAATCTTCATCATATGGAAGAGTTAAAAAAAATACTTTTAATCCATCTTTTATCTGATTTTCTATCCAAGCAAGTATTTCTTTAGAAAACTCTTCTGGTTGAAGATTTACTATTACACCAGCATACTCATCCCCAATATAATTTTTTGGAATCTCTTTTATATCAACTAAAACAGGAACAAATCCTAAATATTCTAAAAAAACTTGGAAATTTTGATGAACTTCATTATAAGAGGGATCTGTTTTAGAAGAGTTATATGGTATTAATATCTTCCTTGGTATTATTTGATATATACTTGTTCCTAACGTTTGTAAAAATTTATCTGTAACGTAAGGAATAAAACCATACTGATAAATTTTTTTTGCTACTTCTTTTTGTAATTTTTTATCTTTTGGATTTACATAATCTATAACTATAACTTTTAAACCTAATTCTTTTATTTTGCTTAATTGGTTTAAAAGCCAGTTTCTATCTTCTTCTTCTTTTTGTTTTTTATAATACATACTTTTTGTATCTAACCCATAAAACAAAGATTCTGCAACTACAGCATCTATTTTATCTTTTACATATGGAACAACTTCAAAACCTCTATTTAGTATTATTTTTTTTGTTGAATATTTAGATTTCACCTCATTTATAAATGAAATTATAGATTCTTGGTACGCTTTAATTTCTTCTGGCTTCTTTAAAACAGCTTGATAACTATCTACTGTATCAAAGAAAAAACCATCATATTTTTCTAACTTAGACATAACATTGTTTATTAGAAACTCCATATAACCTTTATTTCTTAAATCTGCTATATATGTTTTCCAATCTTTGTTTTCTCCTAATATCCATTCTTTCTTTATATCTTTATAATAACTTCTGTAAGGTTCTATTTCTCCAATAGATACATATGCAAAAAGTTTTGACTTTTTATTTTTTATATAAAATTTTTCATTTAGTTTTTCAAAAGAAAAATTGTCTGGATCTACTACTAACCAATCATAAAGATAAAAAGCTTCTTCAGGTGGTTGTTTATAAATAAATCCTACACTTATATTTTCAGCCCAAACTATGTTAATAAAACTAAATAAGCATAAAAGTTTGATAATGTATTTCATTTAAAAACCTCCTTAACAGCAATACTGCAAATATATTACAAATAAATAAAGAAGTTAAAAAACCATAGCCATAAAAATAAGGTCCTAAAGCTATACTTATATATGTAAAACTTCCATTTAAAAGAACAAAAAATAAACTTAGTATTAACACTTCTTTTCTTCTATCAAAGTAATTTAAAATAGCTAACAACACCATAAAAATAAGTTGCATATAAACAGCCAACAATAGTATATGAAAGATAGGTATGTATAAAAAAGATAAGTTAAACATTTTAAAAATTGTTTTATCAAAAAAGATAATAATGATAAAAAATATACCTTGTATTCTTAAAGTATCAAAAATTACATTCCGTGCTGAGTATAGTAAATTATCTCCAAATTCATAAATCTTATTTAATGTAGCTCCTTCCCTTACAGCTTTATAATATTTATTGTAATATTCAGCAAACTCTGTTTCTAACTTTAAAAAGAATATGGCTATTCCTGGTGTTATAGATAAGTATGCTAAAAACATAGGTATATCATAAACAATTGATGATCTTATAGGTCCTAAGATTTCTAAACCTGTATCTCTATGAAACCAAAAGATAAATTTATCAATCCAAATCCCAAGGTTATAAAAAAATCCCGAAAATATAAGAGAAATATAAATTTTATCCTTTTCTAAGAAATCAAAAGCTATTAAATTTTTAGATGGGTAACTTCTCACAAAATAAGATAATAAAAGGAAATATATAACCCCTTGACCTAAGAAAAAGGAAACTAAAAGACCAGTTAAATTGTACTTAACAGTTAAAAAAGAGGAAAGAAAAAATACTAAGTAACCCAATAAAAAAGAGAAAACAATAAATTTATAACTTTTAAAACCTACAATTACTATATTAATAATCCAAATCCCACTCATTATTGAAAATGTTCCGGTAAAAGCTATAATAAAAGGAACTCCTAAATCTTTAAAAAAATATAGTGAAAAAAGCAAAGATAATATAAAAGCTGCAGACATATTTAATAACATATTACCCATTAGATTTGGCAGTATAATTTCTTCTTTTCCTTCAAACAGTCTATCTGCTAAAAACCTTGTTATCATCAACTGAGAAAATCCTGTAATTACTAAAGTAAAAGCCGTAAGATAAGTTACAACAATACCAAACTGTATAATTACCTTATCAGAAATAAATGGTCTTAAAAAAACAAAAGCTAAAATCAAAGTTAAAATAGAGATTATATAAGGACCTGCCATTAGTACAACCGAGTATCCAAATGCTTTTAAAATAGAACCAAGAGTATTTTCCTTTAATATTTTCCTTAGTTCAAAACTTATTCCTGCCAACTTTTTAATACCTCTTGGTATATTTTTTTATAATTATTTAAAAATTGATCTTTTCTATAAAATCTATTGACTCTTTTTAAAGCATTTAATTGGTATTTTCTCCATAAATTTTCATCTGTTAATATTGAAATATAAGCTTTTGACAACAACTCTGGATTTGCTATTGGAACCACCTCTCCAGCTTCTCCTATTTCTAGATCTTCTTGATTTAAACCTCCATAAATTAGTTGTCTACAAGATCCAACGTCAGTAGTAACTGCTGGTAACCCTGCTGCAAATCCTTCAAGAACAACCAAAGGCATTCCTTCACTTATAGATGTTAAAGTTAATATTCCTGTCTTCGGGAAAATGTCCTTAGGATTTTGAAATCCTAAAAATTTTACATTTTCTTCTAACGAATATGCTTTTACAAGTAATAAACATTCCTGATAGTAATTAGGATCCTCATCTGTAGGACCCACTATCCATCCTTCTACATCTGGTAAATTATTCACTACAATTCTCATAGCCTTTATAAATGTTTTTATATCTTTTATAGGAACAACCCTTCCTAATAAAGTTATAACTTTCGGTATATATGATGGCCTTTTTTCTAAAGCTAAAGCATATCCATCTACATCAACACCATTCGGAATTACTATACATTTATCTTCAGGTGCATCATAGGAAATTTGTATTTTCCTTGCATCATCAAAAAGAGATATAATAAGATCACTAGCATGGTAAATAAATCTTCCAATACTTTCAAAAAATTTTATCCATATATTTTTTATATGGCTCACTTCCCCTATATCCCTTTGGAAAAAGAATCTTTCATCTTTTAACCAGTCTGAATGCATTAAATCAATTTTTCTTTCTTTTGTATAAATACCGTGTTCTGTAAGAATAAAAGGCTTTTTTTTATGATACTTAAGGAGAGAAGCTAAAAAACCAGCATATCCTGTGGACGGACTATGTACTAAACCAAAATCCGGAATATTTGATGCTACTTTTGCAACAGTCCATATTGGAGCATGCATATTCCTTATATTCCAAAAATAATCAATAAAAGGGCTTTCTTGGTCATATTCAGCATACATATTTATTATAAAGTCCCAAGCCTCTCTACTAAATAGAAAATCTTCGTGTTTTATATCTTCTATAAAAAATCTAATATCTTTCAATTTGTCTGGTAAATCTAATTTTTTATCAAAATTTTCTTTAAACCAATTATGTAAAAATTCTATATATTTAAATTTCTCTTTATCTACATTTCTTTCCTTAGGTTTAACTTCTTCTTTATAATCAAATATATAAGAAACAGAAAGGTAAACTATGTTTTCAGGTAATTTATACTTTATTTCTCCATAATCTTCTGGTCTACTTCCTAAAAAAACGACACCAAAATTAATATCACTTAATCCACTTACTAACTCATGAATCCAAGAAGAAACACCTCCTCTTATATAGGGGTAAGTCCCTTCTGCAATTATAAGTATATCTATTTTTTTATTTTTATTGATTATCTCTATCATTTTCTTTACACCAAAGTATTTTCATAAAATGAGTTCTAACCTGCGGTGTTGTGTCAAGTTGTGAAAACAATCGCTTAACCATGTCATATTTTTTTTCATAAAAATAACATTCTACAAGATAAGGTATAACTTTATTTTTTCTAACTTTGTTAGAAAAGTAGGCTTTTACTAAGTATTCTTTAGCTTTGATATAGTCTTTAATATATAAATAAATTCTTCCAAGTAAAAAGTAAGCTAAAAAGTTTTCTTTTATATTTAAACTCTCTTTTACATAAAAAATGGTTTTTTCAATAAAAAATTTTCTCATCTCTTCATCTGCAATTTTAAAAATGATAAAGTTCCAATAAATTTGCCCTAACTCCAGATAAATTTCTGCTTTTTCTTCATTAGATAAATCTTCCTCCTTTAATTTCTCATTTAACATATAAATCTTTTCATTTAAATCTTTTTCCATTTTTGAGATTAAACTAAATGCCATTAGCCTTATTTCATCAATACTACTTGATATACTTTCTTTTACAACTGCCATAGTATTTGGATCTAAATTTTCTTGGATATAAAGAAAAATTTTCTCCGCCAAACCTTTTGAAGAATTTTTATTTAAACTAACAATGTTTATAGAACCTTCACCAAATTTTCTACTATTAAATTTAAAATCTTCACTATAAACTTCATTAATAGTAAATTTTTCAAAAAGTTTAACTCCAGCATCCCTCTCTTTCTTTAAGACAAAAATTGCTAAAAGTAGGAAAATGTATCCTAATACAAGTCCAAAAAAACCTACCAAAAAAAATACAGTTAAAACGGATAGATATTTTTGATCTATATTTATCTTCCTCTTTAAAAGTACAGATATAACTGAAGATAATAGAAAAATTGCTATTCCATGAAAGAGGAAAAAAAGAAAAATCGCTAAATAAATATTTTCAATAAAGATAGTACCCATAGACAAAATTTCAAAAAAACCAGAGTAATAAATTTTATTCATTTTTCAAAACCTTCATAATCTAAAATATAATTTAAAGATTCTTCAACATTTTCATTTATTTCTCTAACATTAATTCTTAAATTCTTTTCCAAGAAAGATCTTGAAAAATGTTCTACTATTTCACTTTCAAACCTTTTGATAAAAGAATATGCTCCTGATATAGGAGTAAATGGAAGAAGTATTGGTACAATAAGTAAGTCTTTTTGTTTCATATAGATTTCATCTCCAATATCTAATCCTCTTATCTGTTTTTGAATAAAGTAATAGAAACTTCCTTTATAAGGATAGTTTTTCACGTAAATAACTACAAGAGACGAATCGAGGCCAAAGTTTTCATAAATTTCTGCCATTCTTATAGTCTCTTTCAAAAATTCAAAGCTGAAATCTCTGTATTTTGAAATAAGTTTACTATTTTTCATTATAAAACTTTCTTCATTTGCAATATAGGAAATAAATAAACTTATCATTAACAAATTATCTAAATTTAAAGAAAGAAAATCCATCTTTTCAATGACAAATAGATATGCTTTATTTTCATTAATAAACACAGGAACAACTGCAAGATATTTTGTAGATTTTTCTACATAAGTTAAAAATGTTATAGATTTATCTTCTAATGCTTTTTGAATAAGTATATCATCTACATCTATTTTAAAATCATCATCTGTTAAAAAAATAGTTTTGTATTCTTTTTCATATACTGAAATCTTTATAAATCCAGCTCTTTCTATATTAAAGGTATGAATTATTAAAGAACAGAGATTTTGAAAAACAGAATTAATGTTTTTCTCTTCTAACATTTGTTGTCTAATTTGAATAATAATTCCTCTAATACTAACAGGTTTTAAAATATACTGTTTTTCTAATTGATCATGGGAAACTTTTAAAATCATAAACTCTTTTGCTAAATCTCTCAATTTCTCTTCTATATATTTATATTTCTCTTCACTTCTTTTTGTTTTCTCTTGCCAGTAATAGTAAAATTCAGAACATATCAATAAAATCAAAAAAGACAATAAGAAAATCTCCGTTGGAAAATATTTATAGAATAAAGTAAAACTCCCAATAAATAGTATTAAATAAACGAATCCAGCTAAAAATCCATAATACAAGGAAAAAACAATAAGAGGTATAAGATAAATAAAGTATATATAAAATACATTCGTCTTTAAAAGAAAAGGGTCATTAGGACTAAAATAGTAACCAATTCCTACAATTAATAATAAAAATAGAATTACTTCGGCAACTAATATTTTTAAGCTTATTTCTTTTAACACTTTAAACTACCTTATTAAGGTATTATACTATTCAAAATTTTCTGTGCTACTGTTGTAATAGATTCATGAGACCAACCTGTTTTTGATCCTACACTTGTATAGAGCTCTCGACCTTCTTTAATATCATAGATCTTTAACGTTATACTTACAGCTGGTTCACCATCAATACCTGTTTTATATCTAAATTCATTTACTGAGCCAGTGATAGCATAATCAATATTGTCTTCTTTTAATTTCTCTATCATACTTTTTATTTCACTAGGGCTATAATCTTTATCTTGATTTATTTGCTGAAAAGTAATTTTATAACCCTTTGAAGTCAAAACTCCTTCAGTAATAGATTTAACTCTAAGTCCTGCTAAAGGCGTCTCAGTATAATTTTCGAAAGGTAAAACTGTTATTATCTTATTTTTCAAATTAGCTTTTGATTTATCTATATTTGTTATGGTAGAGCATGAGGCAATAAGCACAAAGAAACATAAAAAAAGTATTTTTTTCATTTTTCCATTCCTCCAATTAATTAGTTAAATCTTTATCTTTTTTCCCATTCTAAAGCTGTTTTACAAATAAAATTTAAATCATCATACTTTGGTTTCCAGTTTAATTTTTTTAATATTTTCTCATTATCTGCTACTAATACTGCTGGATCTCCTTCCCTTCTTTTTGTTATCTCTACTTTAAAATCTAATCCTGATACTTTTTTCATCGTATTGACAACTTCTAACACAGAATATCCTTTACCATATCCACAGTTAAAAATATCACTTTCATTATCGGATAAATACTCTAAACTCTTTAAATGTGCATCTGCTAAATCATCAACATGAATAAAATCTCTTATACATGTTCCATCAGATGTTGGATAATCTGTACCATATACAAACATTTTATCTCTTTTACCAACAGCAGTTTCTGCTGCTACTTTTATTAAATGGGTTGCATTTGGAAATCTTTGTCCTATTCTAATTTTTGCATCTGCACCAGCTACATTAAAGTATCTAAGAATTACATATTTAAAGTTAGAGTTGGAAAAACCAACATCTTTTAATACCATCTCACTCATTAATTTAGTTCTACCGTAAGGATTTATAGGGTTTGTTGGTGTAGTCTCTTTAACAGGAATTTCATCCGGTTCTCCATATACAGCAGCTGTAGAAGAAAATATAAATTTATTTACATTGTATTTTAGGCATAGATTTATTAAATTTGCTGTATTAACTGTGTTATTTATATAATACTTAATAGGATTTCTAACACTTTCTGGAACAACTATACTTGCAGCAAAATGTATAACAGCATCAAAATCACTCGCTTTAAAAATTCCTTCCATTATACTAAAATCTTTTAAATCAGCTTCAATAAACTTAAAATCTCTATTTTTACCAGATTGTTTATTTATATCTTCTAAAGTTTTTATTGTTTCTATGGATCCAGTTGACAGATTATCTATTATAGTGATGTCAAAATCTGTATTTTCTATTAGCTGTTTTACTACATGACTTCCTATATATCCTGCTCCTCCTGTTATAAGAATATTCATTTCCTACCTCTCAATTTGTTAATTATTTCTTCTACTATCTGATTGGGATTTTTTCTATCTGCATTAATTCTTATATTAGCTAAACTATATATCTTTTTTCTATTTTCATATAATTTTTTTAAATCGGCTGGTGGGAGTTTTAACAAAGGTCTATTTTCATCATTTTTACACCTTTCAAGTATAGTATTTAAAGTTACATCTAACCAAATAACATTACCTGTTTCTCTCATAACTTTCATATTATCTAAATCTGCTCCAAGACCACCACCAGTAGAAACAACATAACCCTTACTTTTTGATAAATTATTAATTTCGATTTTTTCTAAATTTCTAAAGTACGATTCTCCTTCTTTTTCAAAAATCTCTTTAATATATCTATTTTCCTTTTTTTCTATCAATTTATCAACATCTATAAATGTTAAACTAAGTTTAGTTGCAAGTAACTTTCCAACAGTTGATTTACCACTGCCCATAAAGCCTACAAGATATATATTTTCCATAAATTGCCGCCTAAGTTTATGATATAATCATTTTAACATAGTTAGAGATAATAAACCTTGGAGGAAAAATGTTAGCCAGTAAGTATTTTATGCCTACACTTAAAGAAACTCCATCTGATGCTGTAGTACCAAGTCATATATATTTAGTAAGGGGAGGATTTATAAGAAATTTAGCTGCAGGTCTATACGAATATCTTCCACTTGGACTTAGAGTATTGAAAAAAATAGAAAATGTAATAAGAAAGTATATGGATGAAGCCGGAGCTTTAGAACTACTTCTTCCTATACTTACACCTGCAGAACTTTGGAAGGAAACAGGTAGATGGGATGTATACGGAAAAGAGCTTTTTAGACTAAAAGATAGGAAAGATGCTGAATTTGCCCTCGGTCCTACTCATGAAGAAACAATAACAGATTTAGTCAGGAAAAATGTAAAATCGTACAAAGATTTACCATTAAACTTCTATCAAATACAAACAAAGTTTAGAGATGAAGCAAGACCAAGGTACGGACTAATCAGAGGTAGAGAATTCGTAATGAAAGATGGATATTCCTTTGACATATCAGAAGAAGATGCTATTAAAACATACGAGATTATGAAAGAAGCATACAATAAAATATTTAAAGATCTTAAATTAGATTTTCTTATGGTTGAAGCAGATGTAGGAGCAATAGGTGGTAAGTTTTCCCATGAATTTGTTGTAAAAGTGCCTTCTGGAGAAGCTCATATTGTATACTGTCAAAACTGTGGTTATGCTGCAAATATAGAAGCTGCTAAATTTCATCACCACAAACTACCACCAGAAGAACCAAAAAATTTAGAGAAAGTTTATACACCAAATATAAAATCTGTTGAAGAAGTAAGTCAATTTTTAAATGTTCCGATAAATAAGATTGTAAAAACATTAATCTATAAAATAGATGATAAAGATTTTGTAGCTATCTTAATAAGAGGTGATAGAGATATAAACGAAACAAAACTTTCAAACTATTTTAAAGCATTAGATGTAAGACTTGCAACATCTGAAGAACTTGAGAAATTAAACATACCAGAAGGTTTTGTAGGACCTATAAATTTAAACTTTCCAATCTATGGAGATTACTCAATTAAAGAGCTTTACAACTTTGTTGTAGGTGCAAATGAAAAAGATCATCACTATATTAATATAAATCTTGATAGAGATTTTAAAGTAAAAGCATTTCATGATTTTGCAACAGCTAAAGAATCAGATCCTTGCCCTGTTTGTAAAAATCCATTAAAAGAAACTACAGGCCTTGAAGTTGGGCATATTTTCCTACTTGGAACCAAGTATTCAGCAGCAATGGAAGCAAATTTTGTAGATAGAGATGGTAAAGAAAAACCAATTATTATGGGATGTTATGGTATTGGTGTAAGCAGATTAATTGCAGCTATGGTAGAGCAGTACCATGATGAAAAAGGTATAGTATGGCCTGAAAACATAGCTCCATTTCAATACCATATACTTGTTTTAAACCCTAAAGACGAAAAAAGTATAGATGTAGGATTTATGATATACGACAAATTAAGAAAGAAAAATAAGGAAGTTCTTCTAGATGAAAGGGATATATCTCCAGGTGCAAAATTTAAAGATGCTGACTTAATAGGTATCCCTTATAGAATAGTAATAGGAAAAGCTTTATCTGAAGGAAAAGTTGAGTATCAAACAAGAGATGGAAAAGTAAAAGAATTGATAGATATTAAAGACATAGATAGTTTTATAGGAAAGGTTTAAAGATATGGATGAAAAAGATGAATTAGATTTAAATAATCTATGCTTTATCACAAGGAATGAAAACATTAAGACAAGATGGAATGTTAAAAGCTTTAAATGGGATAACAACTGTTGAAGAAGTTATTAAAAATACTTTAGAATAATATAAAAATTCTGTGAGGCAAAATGAAGGTAATAATACTTGCTGGTGGTTCTGGAACAAGACTTTGGCCTTTATCAAGGAAAAACTATCCAAAACAGTTTTTAAAAATAGGAAATGATAAATCTCTTTTACAACAGACAGTTGAAAGAGTAAAAAAACTTGTAGCAGATGAGGATATTTTAGTTATAACAAATAAAGATTATAAATTTCACATAAAAGCAGAACTTAAAAATCTACCAGAAGAAAATATAATACTTGAACCAGAAGCTAAAAACACAGCACCAGCTATAGCTTTAGCTGTTAAATACTGTTTAGATAAACTTCAATGTAGTGAAGATGAAACCATACTTATTTTGCCTTCAGACCATATCATAAAACCAAAAGAAAAATTTAACGATTATATAAAATCAGCATCAGATTTAGCTAAAGATCATATTATTACATTTGGTATAAAGCTAACAAAACCAGAAACAGGATATGGATACATTAAGATAGGAGAAAAAATAAAAGACAACTTTTTTAAAGTAAATAAATTTACAGAAAAACCAGATTTAGAAACAGCAAAAAGATATATAGAAAGTGGTGACTATTTCTGGAATTCTGGGATGTTTATGTTTAGCATTAAAACAATAAAAGAAGAGTTTGAAAAATATTCTCCAGAAATATCTAAAATATTTTCTCAAACTTTTGAAGAATCTGTTAATACTTTTTCTAAAATGCCAAATATATCCATAGATTATGAAATTATAGAAAAATCAAACAGAGTAATAACAACTCTTTTAGATATTAAGTGGAGTGATATAGGTTCTTGGGATGCTTTAGATGAAATTTCAGAAAAAGACAGTTTTGGAAATGTAAAAGTAGGAGATGCTTTAACCTTTGACACAAAAAATACATTTATACTTGGAAATAAAAGGCTTATTGTAGCTTTAGGTTTAGAAGATTTAATTATAGCAGAAACAGATGATGCAATACTGATAGCCAAGAAAGGAGAAACTCAAAAGGTTAAAAATGTTGTTGAAAGCCTTTCAAAAACTGGAAGAAAGGAAGCAATAGAACATACTACCGTCTATAGACCATGGGGGTCATATACATTACTTGAAACAGGTGAAAGGTATAAGATAAAAAAAATAGTTGTAAACCCAGGACAAAAACTTAGCTTTCAGATGCATCATCATAGGAGTGAACACTGGGTTGTAGTTAAAGGAACAGCAAAAGTTACTATAGAAAACAAAGAAATATTTTTACATGAAAATGAATCTACATACGTACCAAAATCTACACCACATAGGCTTGAAAATGTAGGAAAGATACCACTTGAGATAATAGAAGTTCAAAATGGAGAATATATAGAAGAAGATGATATTATAAGGTTTGACGATGCATATGGCAGACAATAAACATCAGATAAATCTTTTTATTTTTCTAACTATCTTTATACTTATATGGAACTTCTGGTATAACGATATTTGGATTCCAAATGAAAGCTTTTATGCTGAATCTGTTAGAGAGATGTTTGAATCTAAAAATTTTTTAGATATATACTACAACTATGAACCACGTTTTAATAAACCACCATTAACTTACTGGTCCCTAGCTTTATCTGTATTTATCTTTGGATTAAACGAGTTTGCTATAAGATTACCTATAGTCTTAATGGCTATTGGAAGCATTTTTCTCACTTATAAAATAGCCCAGATTCTTTTTGATAAAAAAGTAGCTATTTTTTCTTTTTTTGTTATGGCATTTAGTTTTCAATTTGTAATAAACTCTCGTTATGCTTCTCCAGAAATTCCACTTTTATTTTTCTTTACTCTTACGTTATACTTTTTCATAAAAGGTTATAAGGAGAATAGATATTTTTACATCTATCTATCATATATCTCTTTAGGACTTACTATCTTAACAAAAGGTTATCCTTATCTGGTGGTTTTAAGTGGTATTGTAGGATTTTATCTTCTCTTGGAAAGTAATTTCAACATTAAAGAATGGATAAAAAAAATTTTAAAACTTAAAGTTTATATAGGACTTCCTATAGCTATAATTGTAGGTTTTAGCTGGATTTTATATATGCATTTTAAGTTTGGAAATCAGTTTTGGGACGTTTACAATAAAGAAACCATAAAAAGAGCTTTTGGAGATGATTTCAAATTTTCTAATCTATTTTTCTATACTATTGTAATACTTTGGGGATTTTTACCTTACTCTTTAACATTTTATTTCGGCTTCTTAAATAGTTATAGAAGATGGATTAAAGATTTTTCTTTTATATTTAGCTGGATTTTTGTAATGTTTGTAATATTTACTATTGCAAAAGGTAAAATACCAACTTACTTTATACAAGCTCATCCAGCATTATCTATTTTTGTTGGTTATTATCTCGTAAATTATAAACCAGATGGATTAAAAAAGTATCTATGGAACTTTTCTCTTATATTCCCAACGTTAATAGTAATAACTTTAAATTTTCTTCTTGTGTACCTATTTAAATTAGACTATCTTTATTATCTAATATCTTTCTTTCCTATCTTATACTTTTTAAAGTATAAAGACACCAGACTTTTACCTTTTACAGCTATACTTACAACATTTTTAATTTTTACAGTTTCTTTACTCCCAAAAGTTGAAAACTATAGACCTTATAAAGAGATCGGATATATTGTAAACTACAATGTACCAGATAGAAAACTACCTTTGATAATTGAAAGAAGATTTTTCCATAACTTACCTTTTTATGCTAAGAGAAAAGTATTGAGAGACTATAGTTTAGAAGATATAGAAAATTTTAGAAAAGAAAATGGATTCCTACTTGCTTTGATAGATGAAGACAGTTTAAAAAAGCTTGATAATGTTAAAATACTATGGAGCGGTTATTTATACACTGAAAGCGAGTCACGGTTTGCAGTATTTCTAAAAAATATATATAAACTTGAAAATGGGGAAAAATCAAAATTTGTAAAAATGTATCTTGTTAAATCACTGTTTTAAATGTTGAATACCTAAAAAAACTATCCTGTATACAAATAGTAACGTAGTTAATGCCCATCCTAAAACTATAGATATTAGGAAGATAGAGAGAAGAGATTTTCTCTCCTCTTTTGGTTTTCTATTATAATAGATAGTTAGAGCTATATTAAAAATAATTGTTAAAACCATTATTGATATTATAAAAACAACAACAGATATTGTTAGGTCTGTACCAACTTGGACAAGCTTTTCCTCTGCCTGCCTCATAATATCATACATTTTAAACCTCTCCCTAATCGCAAAGTATATACTCAGACCTTTCTGGACCTGTTGAAAGCATGACAACTTTCACACCGGTTTCCTCTTCTATAACCTTTACAAACTCTTTGGCATTTTCAGGTAGTTTGTTTATATCTTTTAATCCTTTTGTTGATGCTTTCCATCCTTTCATAACTTTATATACTGGTTTACATTCTGAGAGTATTTTAAGGGATGCTGGAAACTCTGTTATTTTATTACCATTATACTCATAAGCAACACAAACGTTTATATCTTCAAAACCATCAAGAACATCTAACTTTGTAATAATCAGTCCATCTATTCCATTTATTCTACATGCAAATCTTAAAGCTACTAAATCAAGCCATCCACATCTCCTTGGTCTACCAGTAGTAGAACCATACTCATTTCCCTCTTTTCTTAACTTTTCTCCAATATCATCTAAAAGTTCGGTAGGAAATGGTCCTTCTCCTACTCTTGTAGTATAAGCTTTACTAACACCAAAAACTCTTGCTTGGCCTATAAGTTTTGGTGCAACACCAGTACCGTTACATATACCTAAAGCAGATGCATTTGAAGAAGTGACAAAAGGATAAGTACCCATATCTACATCTAACATCGTACCTTGAGCACCTTCAAATAAAACCTTCTTACCTTCTCTCATAACTTTATCTAATAGGTAAGAAGTATCTACTACTAAATCTTTTACTTTTTGAAAGTTTGTTAATGTATTCTCGTAAAGAGTATCTAAATCAAGAGAAAACGTTTCTCCGTAAACTTTTTCTGCAATCTCCTTTGCTTCATTAAATGCTTTCTCTAATCTTACTCTAAAGTATTCATTATCAAAAAGGTCTACCATCCTAATACCTGTTCTTGCATACTTTGACATATATGCTGGACCAATACCTTTAAGTGTAGTGCCAACTTTGTCTTTTCCTTTTGATTTTTCTGTTAAGCTATCTAATATTTTATGGTATGGAAAAACAATATGGCATCTATCACTTATATATAATTTATCTTTAAAATCTTTCACTACGTCACCAACTTGTTCCATCTCCTTTAAAAGTTCATCTAAATCTACTACAACGCCATTTGAAATTATATTTTTCACACCTTCATGAAGTATACCAGAAGGTATTAAATGTAAGGTATACTTTTTACCATTTGCTATAACTGTATGACCTGCATTACTTCCACCTTGATATCTAACAACATAATCAAAATCTTTTGCAAGTAAATCTACAATTTTTCCTTTGCCTTCATCACCCCACTGAGAACCAAGTATTATCAAACTTTCTCTCAACTTATACCTCCAACTATTCTCTATAGAAAAACTCTTTAATATTCTTCTTTTGCCAATGACCTATAGAAGGCACACCTTCTATAAACTCTTTTTGAATTTTTAAAAGCCTTTCAATACCAGATTTTCCATATTCAAGCATTTTACTAAAATCTTCTTGCGTAAAGGTGTTTTCTTCTCCTGTTGCTCCAATCTCTACAAACTCACCTTTACCTGTCATAACTAAGTTCATATCTACTTGTGCTTTTGAATCTTCAGCATAGTTTAAGTCTAACACAATCCCATTGTTAACCTTTCCAACACTAATTGCAGCTACATAGTCTTTAAGTGGATTTAGTTTTATTTTATTTTCATTTGTTAACTTTATACAAGCGTCAGCTACCGCTATAAAAGCACCAGTTATTGATGCAACCCTTGTACCACCATCTGCTTGAATTACATCACAATCTATCCAAATAGTTTTCTCACCAAGTTTTTTAAGATCTACTGCGGCTCTTAGGCTTCTACCTATTAGACGTTGGATTTCATGTGTTCTTCCAGAAGGTGACCCTCTTATTACTTCCCTTAAACTTCTCGTTTCAGATGCTCTTGGAATCATTGAGTATTCTGCTGTAATCCAACCCTGACCTGAACCTTTTAAAAACGGAGGAACTTTTTCTTCTACAGAAGCTGTAACTATAACTTTTGTATTACCAAACTCAATTAAAACAGATCCCTCAGCATAGATATTAAAATCTCTGATTATTTTGATAGGACGAATTTGGGCTGGTCTTCTACCGTCTGGTCTCAAAAAAACCTCCTTTCAGTAATGTATAATAATTTTATCATAAATAAAAAGGATGATTAAAACAATTAAATAAAACTTTTTCTATTTTGATACTTATAAACCGATAAAAAGAAAACAACTAAAACTAATGGGTAAACAAAAAATAAAATAGGTAATTTTTCTATGAGTTTCAAAAAGTAAAAATTTAAAATCATATAAGATATACCTATACTTATTGAATATACTAAAAGACTTTCTTTACTTTGAAATAGCATTAAACCAATCAAAAAACCGATGTATCCTAAAAATGCAAAAGGAATAAAAAAGAATATCCTATCAGCTAAAACAGTTAATACTTTTTCTTTAGCATTATATTTATCAAAAAATGTTTTAACAAGTATTGATGTTTTGTAATCTTCAATTGGAATTTCCTTTAAATATGTAACATCTATGTTAAATTTATACTTTTCGTACTTTATAGTGTTAAAAGATTTTTCAGATGGGATTTGTATATAGCCGTCTTTTAATAAAAGTTTATTCCTAAAAAAAGTTCCCTCTTTTGCCGTTATAAGATAACCATTTGATAAGTTATATATAAAAACGTTATAAAAGATATTTCCTTCTTTTTTTTCTATATAAACAGTTATCCTTTCACTAACCTTTGAAAAATTTTTCGATGAGATATTTTCAAGAATATAATCTCTTACTTTGTAAGTTAAAAATTTTGCCCTCTCTCTATTTGCATAAGGTATAATTACTAAAGAAAATATAAAAGAGGCCAACACAAACATTACAGTAGTTATAAATACTGGCTTTAAAAGTTTTTGTTTTGATATACCAGCAGAAAATAAAGCATATATCTCATTCCTTTCCCTAATACTTATACCTACAAGTAGCCATCCAATAAAAAATCCAAAAAGAAGTTGATATTTAATAAAAGAGATATCTAAAAGAATTAGCAACCTTGAAAAATCTAATATGTTCATACCATAAGCAAAGCTTGGTAAATGCAAAAGCTGAGAAGATATAACAATTAAAGAAAAAATTCCTATAAGCATAAAAAAATTTTTTATAAAAAGCTTGAGGATGTATCTCTCAATAATTTTCACAGACTAAACCATCCTTCAGGTGGTGTTATCTCTATATTTCCTTCTTCAAGGTTTATAGACTTAACAAAATTATTTATAAAAGGTAAATGTCTTACTTTATTATCAACACATCTTATTAAGAGATAAACCTGAGATAATCTATCATCTATCTTTTCAACTTTCCCAATAAGTTTTCCATTAAAGTATACATCTAAACCTAAGAGTTGAAACTCATAGTACTCATTCTCATCCAACTTTGGAAGTAATTCTTGTGGAATATAGATAAACTTTTGACTTATCTCTTTTGCCTTTTCTAATGTATCATATCCCTTTATCTTTATAAGATTTTTTTTCCTATCTACAATTTCTATTTCTAAAGGTATAAAATTATTTTCTTCATCTTTAATATAAATCTCTTTTGGTAGATAAAATCCTTCCAGAAAAATTTCCAACTTTAAATTACCTTTTAATCCATGTGTTGAATGAAGTTTTCCTATAATAACTTTATTACTGTTTTTAACCATATTTTACCTTACACATTTTGGTAATTTTTTTAATTTATTTTTAGCTAAATTTTTAAATTCTTCAATATCTGAATCCTTTAATGGTGATATCAAACAAGAAGCTTCTTTTAACTTCTTAAATTTTATAAGAATATCTGTAGCTTCTAACCTTGCTTTTGCTGTAATCTCTTTTGCATCAGGATAAAGGTAAATAGTATTTAGGAAAAAGTTTAACGCTTTATTCAAATCTTTATCTTTATGTATTAAACCCAGTATATAATAACTTTCAGCTGCATCTTGATAGTTTGATGATTTTTGCCCATTTAATAAATAATCAGTAGCACTACCAAACTCATTCATTAAAAAGTATGATTTACCAATATAAAAACTTATATCATTTGATTTTTCTGGATATTTTTCTAAAAGATATTTGAGATTATTTATAGCATTTTGATAATCACCTTTTAAAATAAGTAATTTTGCAATTTTAAATTTTATGTCATCATTATCTTTTATAGTAGTATATATATTTATTGCATCATCATACTTATTTTCTTTCTCATAGACCTCTCCAAGAAGTAATTTTGCATTAATATCTTCCTGATTTTCGTTTAGAATATCAAGTAATAAAAATTTTGCTTTTTCTGTATCGTTGGTTTTATAGTAAACTTCAGCTAATTTATACTTTGCAAAATAAGATTCCTTTGAGTTTGATTGTACAATTTCATTATATATGTTTATCGCATTTTCTATCTGACCTTTTTCTTGGTATAAAGAAGCAAGCTGAAGTTTTAAGTTATCAACTAACGGATAGTCTGGATACTTTTCTATAAAATGTTTTATAGTTTCTTCCTGATTTTCAAGTTGGTCTTTACTTTCAAGTAGTATAAGGTTATAAGCAGCATCTATCCCATCTTTTGTATTTGAATATCTTTTAATAAAATCTGCATAAATACTTCTCGATAACTCTTTTTCTCCTAAATTGTAATAACTGTCTGCTAATCTAAGAATAGCTTTTTTTGTATAACTATCATCTCTATCTTTATACTTATCAATAAAGTTTTTAAAAGCTTCTATAGCATTTTTATAATCTTCAGAAGAAAAGTATAAGTATGCATAGAGATAGTCTGCTTTTTCTGATAACTCATCAAAACCTGACGATATACTTTTCAAAATCTCTTGGGCTTTTTCTATACTACCTTCTTTTATCTGAATATAAGCAGACAAAAATTTACTTTTATTATCTCCAATTACTTGGACTAAATTTTTTGCTGTCTGAACATCACCAGCGTTAAAGGCTGATACAGCTTTCATATAGCTATCTCTAAAAGCTTTATATGCATTTTGATAATCTTCATCCATAAAAAAGTACCAACCTAAGAAATTATAAGCTTCTACTGAATCTATATCTTTAAGCTTATCAATGGTATCTATAAATTTCTCATCTTCTTTACTTAAAAAGTAAACTTCTGCTAAATAAATTAAAGCTAATTTTTTTATCTGTATATTTTCTGTATTTATAGCATTTTCTAAAAATTCTTTAGTTTTTGGAAAATCTTTCAAGTTATAAGCAGATAAACCAGCGTAAAGGTATATATCAGGTTCCTTTGTTTCTTTAGTAAGGTCAGAGAAAAATTTTAAAGCATATTCATAGTTCCCTAAGTTGTATAAAGATGTTGCTATAGCTTTTTTAAGGTATGTTTTGTTTGTATTGGACAAATTTATACCTTTTTGGAAAAATATAAAAGCATCTAAAAATCTACCTTTTTGAAAATAAGCATTCCCAAGTTTCAAATATAAATTGTAAGCTAAATATTCATCTCTTGTCTCTAAAATATAAGCATAATCTTTAATGTCCTTTTGTTGTATTAAAGCTTTCCCATATAGAGATAGATTATATATATATCCATTTGATATATTTTGGATTAGTTTATCAAAAATTTCTACAGCTTCTGAGTAATCTTTTAAGAAAAATAAACTATAACCATCCATTAAATCACTTTGAATTTTTATCTCTTTTAAACTTTCATCAATTTTTATATCTAATGCTTTTTTATAGTTTGCAACTTTAAATAAAAAATATTTTTTCATATATTTACAATATTCAAAACTGCCAACATTAATACTATTACAATCAATTTGAGATAAATCTACTTTTTTAGCATCTAAGAAATCTAAAACAACGTTGTAAAACATAACATCTCCATCTTGAGTTAACTGAGATAAAATAGATTTTGATTTTTCAAAATTTCCAAGTATTATATTAACAATTCCTGCAGAAAGACATATTTCTTTAATATTTACCATCTGACAGCTTTTATATAGAAGTGGCTCTGATTCTTCTATCTCTCCTAAATTGAATTTTGTAACACCAAGTAAATAGTATACATAGTATAAATATTTATTATCTTTATACTTGTGTAAAAATGTTTCTAAATTTGATTTTGCAAAAAGGAAATCTCCTTTATTAAAGTAATCTATAGCTTCAGATAAAAGAGCATTTGATGGTGGAATTCCTAAGTATGATGTAGGTTTTTCTATCGTGTACAAGGGAAGATTTACATACATAGGTTTAAAAGGTTTTATATATCTATTTAAATCAACATCTCCATCAAAATATTTCAGTGCTATATAATTTGGAGCTTCTCTAAATGGTTTTTTTTCTAAAATTTTTGATGTTATCTCTAAAGGAAAGTACACTTCTGGAAGATTAATTTTTCCATAGGAGTTTATAAATAAAAGGAAGAATGATAGAAAAACATACCTAATTTTCATAACCTTCACCTAAAATGTTTTTTGCTACCTCTATATCTAATTTTATCTGATTTTTTAAATCCTCTACACTTTTAAACTGTTTTTCTTCTCTAATGTAATGTTTAAAAATAACTTTAATATAATCATTTACTGTTGGACTGATTTTATAATCTTCTATAATGTGAGCTTCCATAAATGTTTTTTTTCCATCAACAGTAGGTCTGTTGCCGTAGTTAATAACAGCTTTTTGACATATTTCTCTAAAGCAGACATAACCTGCATATACACCTTTTTTTAAGCATACATCTTCTTCTGGTTTTAAATTTAATGTAGGAAAACCTATCTCTCTACCCTTTTTATCACCTTCTACAACTTTTTCTATCAAATAGTAATCTCTTCCAAGGAATTCTTTAACTTTCCCAACATCCCCATTTTTCAAATATTTTCTAATTTCACTACTACTTACTCTTTTATCACCATCTTTTACATCTTCTATAGTAAAAACTTCATAATCTAAATCTTTTGAAAGTTCTTTAGCTAAATTAATATCTCCTTTTGCCCCATATCCAAATCTCCAATCTTTTCCTACCACTAATGCTCTACAGTTTAAGTACTCTTTTAAAAACTTTAAAAACTCTTCTGGACTTTTTTGATAAAACTGTTTGTTAAAATCTACTATCAAAATGTAATCTATATTTTCCTTTTTTAGTAAATCTACTTTTGTTTCTAAATTCACAATTAAACATTTGTATTTAGAAGGGTTTAAAATTTTTTTTGGATGTGGATAAAATGTTATAACTACTGTCTTTAAATTTTTATCTTTTGCTATCTCTTTTAATTTTCTTAATATTTCTTGATGTCCTTTATGTATTCCATCGTAGTTCCCAATAGTGCAAGCTGTATTCTCTTTTAGTGAAAGGTCTTTAAGTTTGAGAATCATTCTTCCTCTTTTGAAAAGATATCAAAAGCTCTAACAGTTACACTGTATTTAAAACCTCTATTTTTCAAAAACTTTGCTATATTTTCAAATGTTTTCTCCTTTTTAAAAGACCTCTTAAGAAGATTTAAAGCTGCCGTCAACTCATCTTCTTCTGATATTTCTACAGACAATATGCCTTTTCTATATAATTTCTGTTTTAGATTAACACTACTCTTACCTTTTAAGAGAGCTTTCTCTTTATATCTCTCTAAAAGTTTTTCATCATTTAAAAGATTTTTCTCTTTCAAATCATTTATAACTTCTTGAACTACAGCTAAGCTAAAACCTTTTAATAAAAGTTTCTGCTTTAACTCTTGTTCAAAGTAGTCTTTTTTAGATAGGAGTCTATAAGCATAAGATTTTACTTTTTCTTCAGAACATATCTGTTTCTTCATCCATTGTACCTATACCTTTAATCTTTAGCTCAACATCAGAAGGATTAGTTGCATAAAGTAAAGCATTTTCATAAGTTATAAGTCCTTTATTGTAAAGGTCTATAACAGCTTGGTCAAAGGTTTGCATTCCGTAATGTTTCTTTCCTCTTTCCATATAGTCTGTTATTTCAAAAAGTCTATCTGGATCTTTAATACATTCTGTAATAGCACCAGTATTTATCAGTATCTCTACAGCTGGAACAACTCCACTTCCATCTTTTCTTGGTATTAACCTCTGAGATATTACAGCCTTTAAAACTGCTGCTAATAATATTCTCAAGTGGTTCTGTTCTTCAGCTGGAAACATATTTATTATTCTGCTTATAGTATCTTTTGCATCTTGAGTATGAAGGGTTGATAAAACAAAGTGACCTGTTTCTGCAGCCCTTAAAGCTGTTTGTATGGTCTCTAAATCCCTCATCTCTCCAACCATAACTACATCTGGGTCCTCACGTAAAGCTGCTCTAAGTCCAGTATTAAAATCTTTTGTATCTAAACTTACCTCTCTTTGTACTATGTATGCTTTTTTGTCTCTAAAAATATACTCTATAGGATCTTCAATTGTGATTATCGTTTCTTCAAAATTTTCATTTCTATAATCTAACATAGATGCAAGTGTAGTAGATTTACCAGAACCTGTCGGACCAGTAACAAGGACTAACCCTCTTTGTTCCTCAGCAATAGTTTTTATAATATCAGGCAACATTAATGTTTCCATTTTTGGAATTTCTGTTTTTAAAACCCTCATAGCTATAGCATAGGTACCCCTTTGCCTGTATATATTTACCCTAAACCTACTTACACTAGAAATAGAGTAAGATATATCTACTTCTCCGTTTTTAATTAACTCAGCTTTTTTATTTTCAGATTTTAAAAGAATTTTTGACATAAAATTTGTCATATCTTCTACAGAAATATTATTATATTCATCAAAGGTATGTAATAACGTTTTTATCCTAACCTTTGGTTTTGATCCTACTTTTAGGTGTATGTCTGAAGCACCTAATTGAACAGCTTTTGTAAGGATTTCATCAAGATCCATTTAATAACCTCCCTTTTATAGTATTTTCTATTTCTTGAGTAATTTCTGGATTTTGTTTTAACAACTCTCTTGCTTTTTCTTTACCTTGTCCAAGTTTTATCTCTTCTCCATTTTCTGGCTTATAAGAGTACCAAGCTCCACTTTTCTTTATTAACCCAATCTCCTCACCTAAATCTAAAATCTCTCCTTCCTTAGATATTCCTTCACCATATATAACATCAAATTCTGCTTCTTTAAACGGTGGTGCAAGTTTATTTTTTACAACCTTTACTTTTACTCTACTACCTACCTTTTCACCATCTGTTTTTATATCACTCTTTCTAACTTCCATCCTCATATCTGCAAAAAACTTTAAAGCTCTTCCCCCAGTTGTAGTTTCTGGGTTTCCAAACATAACACCTACTTTTTCCCTAACTTGGTTGATCAGTATAAGTGCAGTATTACTTTTATTTACAGCTCCTTTTAGGACTCTCATAGCTTTTGACATAAGCCTTGCGTGTAATCCTACATTTGAGTCTTCTATATCTCCTTCTATCTCTGCCTTTGGTACTAATGCAGCTACAGAGTCTATTACAATTACATCAACAGCATTACTTCTTACCAATGTTTCCGCTATTTCAATAGCTTGTTCTCCATAGTCTGGTTGTGAAATAAGCAGGTCATCAAGATTAACACCTATAGCTTTTGCATACTTAGGGTCAAAAGCATGCTCTGCATCTATAAATACAGCTTTGCCACCTCTTTTTTGAGCTTCTGCAATTATATGCAATGTTAGAGTAGTTTTACCTGAAGATTCTGGACCATATATCTCAACAACTCTACCTTTTGGAATACCTCCAATACCTGTAGCTATATCTAAAGATAAAGAACCTGTTGGTATAGCTTCTACAGACTTAATTCCTTCCGAAGACAATGGCATTAAAGAACCTTTACCATATCTTTTTTCAATCTGTAAAATAGCGCTTTCAAGAGCTTTTTTCTTTGCTTCTAAATTATCCATATATAAAAACACCTCCTAAAATTAACTCTCACCAACAACTCTTGGCACTATAAAAAAGCTTCCTTCTGATTCAGGAGCATTTTTTAAAGCCTCTTCATTCATCAAAGATTCTTTTGGAATGTCTTCTCTATCTACCCTTTCCTGAATTTCTATTTCATAAAAAGGTTCAACATTTTCTACATTTAACTCATTTAATTTATCAATAAAATTTAATATATCATTAAACTGTTTTGAAAAAATTTCAATCTCTTCTTCCTTTAATTTTAACTTTGCCAAATTAGCTACATTCTTTACTGTTTCTTTGTCTACCATTTTCTCACCTCTTTATGATTTCTATCATTTTAATTATATATTAATGTTGTTATATTATAATTAACTTATTTCGCATCCCCCTCCCTCCCCCTCCATACCTGGTCGGGATCTATCCCGACCCTTTTTTATATTTTGACAACTTCATTTTTATAAACTTTAAAGCTTCTACAGGTTTATCTATCAAATCTTCCCTACCATACTTTATTAAAACATTTTTTTGTTTTTCTGACAACTGATAATTTTTCATTGATTCTTGTTTAGCTTTATTTATCCATTTTGTTAAAAGCTTTTTATCAGAAAGTTCTTTATCTGTTATTTTCATACCTGTTTTTTCTGCAAGAACTAAAGCATACTCTATTTGTTTAGGAGAAGGTGTTTTTTCAGAATGTTCTTCTATAAACGCTTTTAGTTTTTCTGGGTTATCTAAGATATTATCTATGGTTTTATTGTGTTTTTTGGCTAAATCTTTTGCATAGTGAAGCATCTTTTTTGTAATTTTTGGTTTTTCAGTTGATATAGATTTTTGATGTAGCTCTTTAACAAACTCCTTCCAATCTTTCTTATTATCCTCCACTTTATCTAAAAACTCTTCCATTTTTTTTGTGAAGTTGTAATCTACAACCCAACTAAATCTATTGTTTAGATACTCAATAAGATGAAATCCATTTTCTGTAGGTCTTAAACTACCATTTTCTTTAACGACATAACCTCTATCTTTTATTGTTTTAATAATAGTCGCATACGTTGAAGGTCTACCTATACCAAGTTCTTCTAATCTTTTTACCAAACTACCTTCTGTATATCTCGCAGGTGGTTTTGTCCATTTTTCCTCTAAATTTAGTTTTTCAATACTTAATTTATCTTTTCCTTTTATGGAAGGAAGTTTTTGATTATCTTCATTTTCTTCTTCATCAAACTCATAAACAGCTTTGTAACCTTTAAATACCAATACAGAACCTGAAGCTTTAAATTTATAACCTTTTATACTTAAAAGGATATTTGTTCTTTCAAATATAGCATCAGCCATCTGTGATGCTAATGTTCTTTCATATATAATTTTTAAAAGTTTAAAATGGTCTTCTGTTAATCCTTTTTCTTTAATAAGTTTTCTCTGTTTTTCAAGGTTTACAAAATTTGTTATTCTTATAGCTTCATGGGCATCTGCTTGGGTATTTTTAGATCTATAGACTCTTACACTCTCTGGTAGATAATCTTTACCATACTCTCTATATATTAAATCTCTAATGTTTAAAACCGCTTTCTCACTTATCCTTGTACTATCTGTTCTATGATATGTTATAAACCCATTTTCAAATAGATCTTGGGCTAAAAGCATCGTCTTCTCTGGTGCAAATCTATAAACTGAACTTGCAGCTTGTTGTAATGTTGATGTTGTAAATGGTGGTTTTGGTGATTGTTTTACTTTTTTTCTTTCTACTTTTTCAACTACTGCTATATTTTCACCTTTAATATCATCATAAACAGCTGTTGCTTCTTCTTTGTCTTCTATCTTCTGCTTTTCATATACAGCTATAAACATTATATTATCTTTATTTAAAACAATCGTTATTACATAGTAAGGTGTTGGTTTAAAATTTTTTATCTCTAACTCTCTTTCAACAATAAGTCTTACTGCTGGTGATTGAACTCTACCTACACTAAACCTTCCTCCAATCTCTTTTGATGCCATCGGTGATAAAATATAACCTACTATCCTATCTCCAACTCTTCTACCTAAAAAAGCATTAAACAACCCTTTGTTTGTTTTTTCAAAATCTAAAGCATTTTTTATCTTTTCTTTAACATGTTCTTTTGTTATTTCATGAAACTCTGCTCTTTTTATAGATGCTGCTTTCTTTTTTAACTCCTCATACATAAAATAGCCTATAGCATATCCTTCTCTATCAGGGTCTGTTGCTATGTAAACTTCTGATTTATCTGCAAGTTTTTTTATCTCTGATAGTAATTTTTTATGATTTTGAGATTTTATAATAAATGTCGGCTCATAACTATTTAAATCTACTCCCATCTCATCTTCTGGTAAATCCTTAAAATGTCCTACCGTTGCTTTTACTATAAAGTCTTTCCCAAGAAAGTGAGAAATCTCTTTTGCTTTTTTTGGAGACTCTACAATAACTATCTTTTTTGTTTCCAAATTTAAACCTCACTTATAGATTTTAATGCTTCTATCCTTTGAATACACGTTGCACACTCACCACAAGGTGGTTCGGTACCTTTATAACAAGAATAAGTTTTATCAAAAGGAACATTTAGTTTTTTACCAAGTTTAGCAATATCTGACTTACTCATACCTAAAAACGGAGTGTATATTTTTATTCTATTTTTCCTTTTTGCAACCATTAAAGAACTTGCATTTATAGCTGCTTCTACAGCTGAAGCAAACTCAGCCCTACAATCTGGATAAGGTGAATCTAGAGAATGTATAGCTATACCTATATTTTCAATCTCATATACATCTGCAAATGATGCTGCTACTGATAAAAATATAAGGTTTCTCATTGGAACTGTCGTAATTGGTGGTTGATCTGTATAACTTTCAGAAGGAACTTCTATACTCTCATCAGTTAATGCACTTTTTCCTATTGCAGATAAATGTGGAATCTCTGCTATAAAATGCTCTTTTACTTCTGCTATTTTTGCAAGTTCCTTTGCATATTTTAACTCTACACGATGTTTTTGTCTATAATCAAAAGATATAGCATAAACGTCTTTAAACATTTCTTTAGCAAGCCAAAGAAGCGTAGCACTATCCATTCCACCAGATAAAAGGATAAGAATATTCTCTTTTTCTAACATCTCTTCCTCAAAAAATTAAGTATATCTTATAATTATATATCATTTCTTTTTGGAGTTAAGTTATGTATGATTTAATTATTATAGGAACAGGGCCTGGTGGATTTGAAGCAATATTAACAAGCTTAAGAAAAAAGATAAATATCGCCGTGGTAGAAAAAAGTAAATTTGGTGGAAACTGTTTAAATAGAGCATGTATCCCAACAAAATATTTAAGAAGCGGAGCTTATCAGATTGAAAAACTATCTAAATTAAAAAATTATGGTGTTGATATAAAAGATTTTTCTATTGATTACAAACAAGCCTTTGAAAATAAAAATAAATCTATTGGATTTTTAAGAAACTCTTTTTCGCAACTTTTAAAATCTAAAAAAGTAGCTGTTTATAAAGCTTTTGGAAAGATTATAGGAAAAAACCAAGTTCAGCTAATATTTGAAGATGGAAAAGAGGAAACAATTGAAGGTAAAAATATTATAATAGCAACTGGTTCTTATCCTGCATCTGTAGGTAACTTAATTTCAAATGGTAAAAATATAATTACAACAGAAGATTTTATGGAAAATTTAGATAGTTTACCAAAAAGTATGCTTATTGTAGGGGGTGGTGTAGCTGGATGTGAGATAGGTTATATTGCAAGAGTTTATGGTTGTGATGTTACGATAGTAGAGCTTTCAGATAGACTTTTACCTTCTAAAATAATATCAAAGGAAATATCAAAAACTTTACAAAAAAAATTCACATCCTTAGGCATAAAAACTTTCTTTAATACAACTATAGAAAAGATTGAAATAGAAGACGAGGCAGTAAAAGTAACTATGGCAAATGGAGAAACTTTAAACGTAGAAAAGGTTCTTTTAACAATAGGAAGAAAACCAAATACAGATAATATTGATACAATAGGAATAGAGAAAGATGAAAAAGGTTTTATAAAAGTAAATGATTTTCTACAGACAAATTTTGAAAATATATATGCAATAGGTGATGTTATAAACTCTCCAATGCTTGCCCATATTGCAAGTTATGAAGCAAAAATAGCTGTAAATAATATAACAAACGATAAAAAAGAATCTCCAAACTATGACCTAACACCATGGGTTATATTTTCAGCTTATGAAATAGGACATATAGGTTTAAATGAAGACCTTGCAAAAGATAAAGGTTTTGAAATTATCTCTGGATACTATCCTTTTACCTATAATGAAAAAGCTGTAGATGAACTTGAAAACGAAGGATATGTTAGACTGTATTTTGAAAAAGAAAGTAAAAAAATAGTAGGGTGTGATATAGTTGGCCCTGGAGCTTCTGAAGTTATTCACACTATCGGAACTTTTATAAAAGAAGGATATACAGCAGAAGATGTACATAAGTTTATCTACTTCCACCCATCACTAAGTGAGATATTTAACTATGCTTCCTATGATGTTGCAGTAGGTAAATTGTTTTAATTTAAGAATGTTATAATACTTAAGGAAATATTTTTTAATATAAAGGAGGAGACATGGAAGAGTACAAAATATTAGATGAACTTTATTACACAAAAGAACATATTTGGATAAAAATAGATAATGATATAGCAACAATAGGAATAACAGATTACGGACAACGTCAACTTGGAGATATAGTATTTATTGATTTACCTGAGTCAGACAGAGAGGTAGAATCTGGGGAAGTTATAGCATCTGTTGAATCTGTAAAAGCTATATCCGAAATATACTCACCAGTATCTGGAAAGATTATAAACATTAATGAAGACCTTTCAAATGATCCAAGTATTATAAACTCAGATCCTTATAGAGACGGTTGGATCTGTGACATCCAAATGAAAGACCTTTCGGAAGTTGAAGATTTAATGACAGCAGATGACTATAGAGCTTACTTAGAAGTAGTAGAAGAAGAGGAATAGTCGTGAACTACTATATTTTAATAGCAATTGGTGAAGATAAACCTGGGATAGTTGCAAAAGTAACAGAGATACTATTTAAAAATGGTTTTAATATAGAAGACTCGTCAATGACAAGAATAAACAATGAATTTGCAATAATGCTTATACTTAAAGGAGAAAAAGATTTAAATCTTCTTAAAAAAGAGTTTGAATCATTAGAAAAGGAGAATTTAACTATTATTTTGAAAGAGTTATCTAAATCAGCTGTTGAAAAGGAAAGAAAAAAACTACCTATATTTAATATAGTTGTATACGGAGCAGACAAGCCAGGCATTGTATATAAAGTATCAAAACTATTGGCTGACAAAGGTATAAACATATCTGACTTAAAAACAGAAAAAATAAACAGTCTTTATATAATGTTTATAGAAGCCGAATTTCCAGCAAATGTAGATATAATTGATTTTAACAATAAGATAGAAAAACTTAAAGAAGAACTTCAAGTAGATATTAAAGTAGAGTGTATAGAAACAGCAGAGTTATAAATTGGAAAAGTTTGATATTTTAAAATATCCAGATGAAAGATTAAAGAAGAAGTCTATAGAAGTTGTAAATTTTGGTAAAGAATTTAAAGATTTTGTAGAAAAACTAAAATACACAATGTATAACTCACCAGGTGGTGTTGGTATAGCAGCACCACAAGTAAATAAACATATAAGAACTATAATAGTAGACACTTCTAAATCTACCCACAAGACCAACAAATTGTCCCATGGTTTAATGGTTCTTTCAAATCCTAAGGTCATACATGCAGAAGGTGAGATTATCTTTAGGGAAGGATGTATGTCTGTACCAGATTACACTGGAAATGTTAAAAGATTTTACTATATTAAATTAGAAGCACAAGATATAAATGGAAATTTAATAACATTTGATACAGAAGGGTTTGAAGCAGTAGTTATACAACACGAAATAGACCATCTTAATGGTAAAGTTTTTATAGAGAATGTTGTTTCGCCAAAGGATATATTTAAAAGAAAAGTTTATAAATAGAGGTGAAAAAATGGAAGTTTTAACTATAGAGCAGTTTCAGATAGAGCTTTTTAAACAGATGTTAGAGATGGCAAAACAGATGAATCAGCAACTCGTTCAAATTGCAAACCAAATGCCAACGCCACCGCCTAATCCAGATGGTAACATATCTATATATGCATGAAAAAAGAAAGACTTGATAAGATTTTAGTTGATAAAAACTTAGTTGAAAGTAGAGAAAAAGCACAAGCTCTTATTATGTCTGGAGTTGTCTTTGTAAACAATCAAAAAGTAGATAAACCAGGTACTAAAGTATCATTAGATGCTCAAATATTAATTAAAGAAAAAATGCCTTATGTATCAAGAGGTGGTTTTAAGTTAGAGAAAGGTTTAAACGTTTTTAATATAGATGTGTCTGAAAAAGTTTGTCTTGATATTGGTGCCTCAACTGGTGGTTTTACAGATTGTCTTCTCCAAAACGGTGCAAAAAAAGTATATGCCGTAGATGTAGGTAAAAATCAACTTCATGAAAAACTAAAAAATGATGAAAGAGTTATATCAATAGAAGGTTTCAACGGAAGGTATCTATCAGATAAAGAAATACCGGAAAAAGTAGACATTTTAGTCATTGATGTATCTTTTATATCCGTAACGAAAATACTACCTAACGTATGTAATCTTTTAAAGGATGATTTTAAAGGTATAGTTCTTATAAAACCACAGTTTGAACTTTCAAAAAAAGAAGTTAAAGGTGGTGTAGTAAGAGATAAAAATCTACATTTTAAAGCTATAAAAACTATAATTGAAAGTTTAAACCAATCTTGTTTTTGTGTAAAAAATATTGATTTTTCACCAATAAAAGGCCCAGAAGGAAATATTGAATTTTTAGCTTATATAGAAAAGAAAAATCATAACTGTAATAGTTTAAATGATGAAGTTATAACAGCCATCATTGAGAAAGCCCATTCAAGTTTATAATATAATTATAAATTTTTTAGGAGGTTTCTTGTGACAATAATAGCATTTTTAATTATGCTTGGTGTTTTGATAACGATACATGAACTTGGACATTTTCTATTTGCAAAAATGTTTAAAGTAAAAGTAGAAACATTTTCTATAGGCTTTGGACCACCTATTTTTAGATGGAAAGGAAAAGAGACAGAGTATCAAATTGCACTGATTCCATTAGGTGGTTATGTAAAGATGTACGGCGAAGACTCTATGACTGAACCTGTTCAAGGAGAAGTAAATAAAGAAGCTTACCAAGACCCAAGGTCTTTCTATTCAAAGCCAAGATGGCAAAAAATGTTGATAGCATTTGCAGGTCCACTTTTTAACATTATTTTAGCTATTTTTTTATTTGTAGCTGTATATACACTTGGTATAAAAGAACCAGCATATTTATCTCAACCAGTTGAGATTGGTTATGTAGAAAAAAACTCTGTAGCTGAAAAATTAGGACTTAAACCTTTTGACAAAATTTTAAAAATAAATGGTGAAGAAGTTAAAAACTGGAAAGATTTTACTATAAAACTTAGCATGAAATCTGGAAAAACAGTAAAAATAGAGTACATAAGAGATGGAAATATATACAAAGTATCTACAACATTACCAGAAGACCTTACAAAAACATCTTTTGGTATATCTCCTATATTAGAAGCTAAAATAGGCAGTGTAATGAAAAACTCTCCTGCTGAAAAAGCAGGATTAAAAGAAGGTGACACTATTGTTGGAGCTAACGGAAAACCTATAAGGACATGGTTTGAATTTGCTGACTATATGATATCACTAAATGAAAAAAGGGAGATAAACTTACTTGTTAAAAGAGATGGTAAAATCATATCTTTAATAGTTAAACCAGAATACAATCAAGAAGCTAAAAAATATACAGTAGGAATAACACCAAAGTTTGATAATAAAACAGTTCAATATCCTTTAGATCAAGCTATGACAAAAGCATTAGAAAAAACAAAAGAGCTTACAGTAGCTATATACAAAGTAGTAGCTGGACTTTTTACAGGAGAAGTATCATTTAAAACACTTGGAGGACCAATATCTATAGCTAAATTTTCTGGTGAAGCATTAGAAACTGGTATAACTACATTTTTGTTTGCAATGGCATTTATGTCTCTACAGCTTGGATATTTAAACCTTTTACCTATTCCAGTTCTTGATGGTGGATTGATATTTATTTTACTAATTGAAAGTGTTATAAGAAGACCTCTACCAGAAAAAGCTAAAGAGTATCTTGCATACTTTGGTTTTGCTATACTTGGAACTCTAATGATATATGTCATTTTTAACGATATATTAAGAATTATACAATAAATATATTAAATATATTTTTCTTATATAGGAGGTAGTTACATGGCTACAAGAGTAGGTATTTTAGTCTTAAGCGGAACATTGGACAAAGCTCTTCCTGCATTTATTATAGGAACAACAGCAGCATCACTGGGGCTGGAAGTTGGTATGTTTTTTAGCTTTTATGGACTAAACGTTATTCATAAAGAGAAAAGTAAAAATTTAAAGGTTTCTCCTATCGGTAATCCTGCTATGCCAATGCCTATACCAGTTCCACAGATAATAACTACTATGCCTGGTATGATGGATTTTGCAACATCTATGATGAAAAAAATGATGGAAAAGCATAAAGTGCCTTCTTTAGAAACTCTTATCCAACAAGCAAAAGATTTAGATGTTAAATTATACCCTTGCCAAATGGCTATGACTTTATTTGGTTATACAATGGATGATTTAATAGATGGTTTAGAAAAACCAGCAGGTGCTGCTACATTCTTAAACTTTGTTAATGCTGGAGAAAAATCTCTGATACTAAACTTTTAAAGATGATTAGAGAAAATATAGAAAAAATAGAAGAGAGAATACAAAAAGCTTGTGATAGAGCAAAAAGAAAAAGGGAGGAGATAATCCTCCTTGCTGCTTCAAAAACACAGCCAATAGAAAAAATTTTAGAAGCTTATGAAGCAGGTATTAGATACTTTGGGGAAAACAAAGTTCAAGAAGGTGTAGATAAGATAGAAAAATTAAAACATATACAAGATATCCATTGGCATCTAATTGGTGGGCTTCAAACAAACAAAGTTAAGTATGCAATAAAGTATTTTGAAGTTATTCATTCTATTGATAGAGGATCCCTCGTTGATGAGATAGGAAAAAGGTCTTCAAAACTTGGTATAACAGTTGAAGGATTTATTGAAGTAAATTTTGGTGAAGAAAGTAAATATGGTGTAAGAGAAGAAAATCTTTTCAAACTATTTGAGTATATACAAACTAAAAAAAACATAAAAATAAATGGTTTAATGACTATCCCTCCTTACTTTGAAAATCCAGAAGATGTTAGACCATACTTTAGAAAACTCAGAAAAATAAAAGAATCTTTAGAAGAAACTTTTAATATAAAATTAAAACATCTTTCTATGGGAATGTCTCACGATTTTGAAGTAGCGATAGAAGAAGGTGCTACAATAGTAAGAATAGGGACTGCTATATTTGGAGAGAGGGTTTATGATAAATGAAAAACTTTTAGAAGTTTTAGCCTGTCCTATTTGTAAAAAAGATTTAAACTTAATAGAAAAAAATAGAAAATATTTTTTAAAATGTAATAACTGCAACGTTTTATATCCTATTATTGATGATATTCCTATTTTGTTAAAAGAAGAAGCAATAAAGGAAGAATCTATTGAGTAATCTTCTAAAAAGAACT
>JBBIPN010000002.1:0-61988 GCA_037442825.1 Sulfurihydrogenibium sp.
CATATGCAATAAAACATCTTCTTCAGATGGATCTTTAAAAGTATTTAATATTACTTCTTTATTAAATATATCTTTTATTTTTTGAGAGAAAATTTCCCATTTTTTTATGCCTTTCCCTGTATCATGAAAGCAAATCGCTAAGCTTATCATAAGGAAAATCTACCTCAAAATTTTTTATTTTTTTTATTTTTATTATATAATAAAAACAATAATAGATAATCTATTAAAAAATCAAGGAGGTTGATACAATTAAAAAAATTGCAAAACAAAGTAATCTACTTGCATTAAATGCTGCTATTGAAGCTGCAAGAGTTGGCGAAATAGGGAAAGGATTTTCAGTTGTAGCAAGTGAATTTAGAAAACTTGCAGATGATACAAACAAAATAGCTACAGATATAGCTATACAAATTTCCCATTTGGAGGAGAAGATAAAAGAGTATGAAAAGAAATGTAAGGAGGGTTAAACGATGGAGTATGGGCTTCCAGAGACGCTAAAGACAGGACAAAATGAACTTGAGATAATAGATTTTAGAATATTTGAAAAAAAAGATGATGGTAGTATATACCAGTGGATACTTGGTGTTAACGTTGCAAAAGTTAGAGAAGTACTGAGAATGCCTAACCTAACAAAAGTTCCAAATATGCCAAAAGAAATAGAAGGATTAGCTGAGATAAGGGGAGAGCTTATTCCAGTAGTAAGTATCGCTAAATGGATTGGTATCCCAGAACCAGAAGAGTTTAAAAAATACTTACTTTTTATGGAATTTTTAAGGGAAAAAGTAGGAATTATTATCCACGGTGCTAAAAGAATAAGGAGAATAAGATGGTCTGACATAAAAAAAGCACCAGATGTACTAAATACTAAACTAAATGGTAGAATAACAGGTGTAGTAGATACAGAAGAAGGGCTTCTTTTAATTCTTGATTTTGAAGGTATTCTAAATGATATGAACTTATTACAGGTATTTAGAACTTCCGAAGAAGAGACATTTACAGCCAAAAGAAAACTAAAAATCTTAGTGGCCGAAGATTCTGCAGTAGCAAGAAAGATTATTAAAGATATATTAGAAAATGCTGGACATGAAGTTATAATAACAGAAAGTGGGAAACAAGCTTGGGAAAAATTAAATCAGCTATTTGATAAAGCAAAATCTGAAGGCAAAAATATAAAAGACTATATCGATTTAGTATTGACAGATATAGAAATGCCAGAGATGGACGGTTTAACATTAACAAACTTAATAAAACATACACCAGGATTTTTAAACCTTCCTGTTATAATAAACACAACATTATCTGATGATGCAAATAAACAAAAAGCTTTATTAGTAGGATCAGATGATTATTTAGTAAAATTTGATTCTACACACTTACTAGAACTGGTAGATAAACACGGAGGTAAACAATGATACCTGATGAATTAAAGGAGATTTTTGAAGAATTTGTCTTAGAAGCAAAAGAACATCTTGAAAACCTTGAAAATAAACTTCTTGAAATAGAGAAAGATTCAGATAATCCAGAACTTCTAAATGCTGCCTTTAGAAGTATGCATACAATAAAAGGAGGTGCTGGTTTTTTAGGTTTAACAGCAATAGTAGAAACTGCCCACAAAGCTGAAGATATACTTGGAAAGTTAAAAGAAGGGAAACTGAAATTTTCACCAGAAACTGGAGATATACTTTTAAAAGCCGTAGACTTTATAAAAGAGGCTATAAGATTTTATGAAGATGGCGAAACGGTAGAAACAGATCCATACCTTATAAAAGAGCTAACATATATACTGAGAGAAAAAAAGCAAAACGTAGAAGAAAAATCTGAAACTAATATTGATAGTTTACTGAAAAAGTATGGATTAGAATATCTTATTGGAAAACCTATAGAAGAAATTTTAGAAGAACTTGTATTACTACCACCAAGTAAAAGACCACAAGAAATAGTAGATTATATAGATAGTTTATTATCTGAAAGTGAAGAAGAAATATCAGATAATACTTTAATAAAAGTAGTAGAAGAAGAAGCCGCACAAAAAATGCTTCAAATGGTAGAAGAAGAGATTATAAGAGAAGATCTAAAAGAAGATAAAAATAATAATCAAGAAATTAAACCTAAAGAAATTACAAAGCAAGAAACAAAACCAAAGACTCCATCTAAAAAGGAAGATGAAGAGAGAGTTTTAAGAATAGATGTTCAAAAGATAGAAGATTTAATGAACCTTGTTGGGGAACTTGTTTTAGATAGAAACAGGCTTATAAGAACTGTTCAAGAGATAGTTCAAAATACAACTTCAAATAAATATATAGAAGAGTTGGAAGCTGTAGCATCTTCTATTGATAAAATTGTAGGAGATCTACAACTTGCAGTAATGAAAACGAGAATGCAACCTGTAAAAAGACTATTTCAAAAGTTTACAAGGGTAGTAAGAGATTTATCTAAAATAGTAGGCAAAGAAGTTGAACTTGTTATTATTGGTGAAGATACAGAAATGGATAAATCTATTCTTGAAAAATTAGAAGAACCCCTTGTTCATATAATTAGAAATGCTTTAGATCACGGGATAGAAACACCAGAAGAAAGAAGGATACTCGGTAAAAATCCAGTAGGTAAAATTATATTAAAAGCATACTATCAAGGAGATAGAGTTTATATTGAAATTGAAGATGATGGAAAAGGTATAGATCCCCAAAAAGTTGCTCAAAAAGCATTAGAAAAAGGATTAATAACGAAAGAACAACTAGAAAAATTAACGGAGAAAGAAATTTTACAACTTGTATTCATACCTGGATTTTCTACAAAAGATCAAGTTTCTGAAATATCAGGACGTGGTGTAGGTATGGATGCTGTTATGAATACTGTCCTTAATTTTAGAGGAACGATAGATATATGGAGTGAAAAAGGAAAAGGAACAAAAATCAGTATGGCATTCCCTCTAACAGTTGGAATTATTAGGTCATTACTTGTAAGTGTAAGTGGTAGAAGATTTGCAATACCAATTTTCTTAGTTACAGAGATACTTTCTGTTGAAAACGTTGAAATAAAACATCTTTCAGGTAAAGATGTGTTAATACTTAGAGAAAAAGCTTTACCTTTGATTAATCTATATGAAATGTTAAAAATACCACCATCAAAAACTGGATATGTTATTGTATGTTTAATAGGAAACCAAAGGGTAGCATTTACTATTGAAGACCTCTATGGTGATGAAGAGATTGTAGTTAAACCTCTTGGAAAAATATTTGGAAATTTAAATGGTATTTCAGGAGCTACGATTACTGGAGATGGAAAGATTGTTTTAATATTAGATATTGTTGAACTTTTAAAAAATAAAAATTTACGAATATAAGAGGTGAGGAATATGGAAATAGTAAAAGCTCCTAAATCTGCAGCTGCTTTATATGGACAGCAAGAAATCAAAGTATTAGAGTTTTTAGGTGTAAAAATAGAAGATGAGTTTATAGGAATATCATTAAAAAATGTTTTAGAAATTTCTAAAATATTAGAAATATTCCCTGTACCATTATCCCCATCTTATATAAAAGGTGTTATAAACCTTAGAGGTGAGATTTTACCAGTAATATCAATAAAGGAAATGATAAATATAAATGAATCAAAACAATCAACAAGACTTATAATAATCGAAACAAATTTAGGTAAGTTGGCTATCATGGTAGATGAAGTTTACGGCGTTATTAGAATAAGTGAAGATCAGTTAGAACCAAATCCTATGACAAGTATATACAGTGATTATATCTCAAATGTAGCACAGATAAAACATGGATTTATTAGTATAATAGATTTAGATAAATTATTTCCAAGTAGGGGATAATGGCAAAAAGTTTATTTTTGCTAAAAACTATAGAATTTATAAACAATAAAAGGATGGAGCTGTTTCAAAGTATGTTTTATAACCTTTATGAAAAGTATAATGGAAACCCAGATATGTTTGTAGAAGATTGGTTTGAAAAGTATGTATACTATACGTTAAGAAAATATCTTAAAGACGATTTTTTTAAAGAAGATTTTGAAGAATTTTATTCAAAGCAGAAAAAAATTTTAAAATCATATATAAAAGCTTATTGGGCTTTTTGTAATAATCCAGATGCAAAACCTTATTATGTAAAAGAATCTATGAACTTTTTTAATATAGAAAAGTTAAACGTTCAAGAGCTAAAAAAAGCCTACAGAGAGATGGTAAAAAAGTATCATCCAGATGTATACCCAGATAAAAAAGAAGGAACATTGAAAATGATAGAAATAAATCATCATTACCAAATACTAAAAGCATATATAGAAAATATGGGAGGATAAATTATGGAAGATTTAAAATCTGTTATAAAATCAATATTAGAAGAAGTTAAAACATTAGAACAAAAAATTGATGAAACCACAAAAAAAGCAGTAGAAATAGGTAATATAGTTACACCTTCTACCACAGAAAGTTTAAGAGAAGTAATAAAGTTTACAGAAGAAAATTCGAATAAGATTATATCAGAAATAGATAAAGTAGAAGAAAACTGCAAAATAATAGATAAAGAAGTTCATATACTTTTACAGTTAAATCCTTTAGATAGTATTAAAACAAAATTAGAGACAATTAGAGATAAAAATACTGAAAATATGAAAATTCTTTTAAAGGTATACGAACTTTTTTCATTTCAAGATTTATCTGCTCAGCAGATAAAAGAAGTTATAAATATACTTGAGGAAACAAAAAAACATCTTTTAAATTTAGCTGTGGCTTCAATAGAGGTATCCCAAGATTTAACAGAAGAAGAAAAAAAAGTTGTATCAGGAAAGGTACATGAACTTTTAACAGGTGAAAGAATTTTTCAAGAAGATGTAGACAAACTATTAGAAGAATTAGGATTATAAGGAGGAAGAAATGAGCTTTCCAGTTACTTCAAGAATGTTAACAGTAGATGATATGGCTACAATGAGAAAGATAATTAAAAGTTTACTAAATCAGCTTGGATATACAAACATAGACGAAGCTGAAAATGGAAAAGAAGCACTCGCAAAATTAAAACAAAATAGATATGAATTAGTTTTACTTGATTGGAATATGCCAGAAATGGATGGTATTACTTTACTTAAAGAAATAAGAAAAGATCCACAGCTAAAAGATATCCCGGTAATCATGGTAACTGCAGAAGCAAAAAAAGAAAACGTACTGCTTGCTATACAAACAGGAGCAAATAACTATATAGTAAAACCATT
Organism: Sulfurihydrogenibium sp.; assembly: GCA_037442825.1. Classification (GTDB taxonomy): domain Bacteria; phylum Aquificota; class Aquificia; order Aquificales; family Hydrogenothermaceae; genus Sulfurihydrogenibium. The sequence goes on from JBBIPN010000002.1 coordinate 5,215, forward strand.
TACAGCAGAAACATTAAAAGAAAAACTTGAAAAAGTATGGGCACAGATTAGTGATAAATAGAGGTAAACAATGAATAAACAAAAATTATCTGGTGTTGAAAAAGCTGCTATACTTTTATCTATACTACCAGAAGATAAAAATATTAAAATTTTTAAACACTTAAAACAGACGGAATTAGAAAAAGTTGTCAAAGCACTTTTAACACTTGAAGAACCATCAAGTGAAAAAATAAAAGAGATAATCCAAGAAGCATATAAACTACTATCTGAAGTAGCACCATTAAAACTATTACCTGAAAATTTAAGGAAAATTTTAGAAAAAGCATTACCACCTGATAAAGTTAAAGAACTTTTTGAAGGTTTGGTAATGGCTGAAGAAGGAAAAAAAATTTTTCAAGAGCTTGAGAAACTCCCTTCAAAAGTTGTTGCAAATTTAATAAAAAACGAGCATCCTCAAGTTATAGCTTTAATTTTAACCCAGTTAAAACCCCCAAAAGCAGCTGAAATTATACAGTATTTACCAAGAAGACAAGGAATATCAAACGTACAAGAAGAAGTAATAAAAAGAATAGCCACATTAGAAAAAGTATCGTCTAATATGATAAAAACAGTTGCAGATTCTTTAGAAGAAGAGATGTATACATTAGGAGCTGGAAAAGAAGAAATGTTAAGTGGAATAGATATTTCTGCCGAAATAGTAAACAACTTACCAAAAGAGTTGTCTCAAGAGTTGTTAGATGAAATTAGAAAAGAAGCACCAACATTAGCAGATAGTATAGAAGAACGTATGTTTAAATTTGAAGATATTATCAAACTTGATAATAGAGCTATTATGGAAATACTTAAAGCGGTTGACAAAAATGATCTTCTTGTTGCACTAAAAGGAGCACCACAAGAAATAATTGATAAATTTACTGCTAATATGTCTAAGAGAGCTTCTCAGATGTTTTTGGAAGATATGGAAGTTCTTGGATCTGTTAAAAAATCTGATGTTGAAAATGCAAAAAAGAAAATTATTCAGGTTATCAAAAATTTAATTCAAACAGGTGTAATTGAGTATGGTGCTGGTAGCGAAGAGATGTTCTAAATTATGGAGGAATTTATAAATGTCAGACTTTCTTTCGCAAGATGAGATAGATGCTTTATTAGGTAGTGAAAAAAAAGAATCTGTAAAAGAATCAAAAGAGAAAAAATTTGACATTAATAGATTTCAAAAGATTCAGAAAGGTGGATTTGGTGGTCTAGAACTTCTTTTTGAAAAATGGACTAAGATAGTAAGAGAAGAAATAAGAATTGAACTTCCCGTTATAAATATGATAAGTAAAGGAAAGATTTCGGTAATGAGATTTGGTGATTATCTTATAAAAATACCATTACCTGCTTCTTATACTATATTTGCTATGAAACCTTTAAAGGAATCAGCACTACTTGTAATAGACTCGAGGGTCGTTTTTAATTTGGTAAGTGCTATATTTGGTGGTGGTGCTAAACCATTTAAAATAGAAGGAAGAGAATTCACTAAACTTGAAATGAGAATTGTTGAAAAGCTTGTAGATATAGTTTTAACTACTTTTGAGAAAATTTGGCAAGATGTTTATTCAATTGAAATAGAAAGGAAAAGTATAGAACTAAACCCATTTTTAGTAAGGATAATACCACCTTCTGAGAAAGTAATAGTTGCAGAAATTTTAGTAGATATTGAAGGTGTAGAAGTACCATTTACTTTTGCTTTTCCTCAGATGCTATTTTTACCTATTAAAGATATAATATACTCAGAAAATTTAAATGCAGAAATACCAAAAGAATGGATAAACGATATAATATATAAAATACTAAGAGTAAAACTAAAAACAACATTAGAATTAGATAAAATAGTTTTTAGTGTAAGAGAAATTTTAAAACTTGAAAAAGGAAATGAGATTATACTAAACAAAGGTTTAAATGATGAACTAAACTTTCTTATAGAAAATAAAGTTAAATTTAAAGCAAAACTTGGGAAAATTGATAAAAAATTTGCTGCAATGATAGTATCAAAAATAGAAAAGGAGAAAGAAAATGGATGATATAGAAAAGAAAGAAGAAGATCAAGAAGATTTAGCTCAACAATGGGCTGATATGCTACAACAAGAAAATGAAGAAGAAAAGAAGGAAGATCAAGAAGATTTAGCTCAACAATGGGCTGATATGCTACAACAAAAAGACAATGAGGAAGTTATATCAAAAGAAACAGTTAAAACAGAATCAAAAGCAGGAGTAAATCCAGAGATATTAAAAAAATTAGATGTAATATTAGATTTACCGGTAAATGTTACTGTTGAAGTAGGTTCTAAAATACTATCAATAGAGGAAATGTTAAAACTTACTCCCAACTCTGTGATAGATTTAGATAGATATTTAAATGAACCAATAGATCTAAAAGTTAATGGAGTTCTTATAGCAAAAGGAGAACTTTACCAAGTAGAAGACAACTTTGCAATAAAAATTACAGAAATATTAACAAAAGAGGAAAGAGTAAACTTATTATCAAAACAGGTAGGTAAGTAAGATGGCTATAAACTTCCAACCTATATACATATTAGCATCTGGTAGCGAAAGGGCAGTAGATCAGTTAGATGCTATAACAAACAACATATCAAATTCAAATACACCAGGTTTTAAAAAAATACTTCTAAGAGAGATGAGCCAAAAAATAGAAGAAAACAAAGGACCAGCAAATGATTTGTTAGTATTTCCAAGATTTAGAGATACAGCTGTAATAAATTCTCAAGGGTCATTAATTAAAACTGATAATCCATTAGATATAGCGATAGAAGGTGATGGATTTTTCACTGTTGAAAGTGGAATAGGAAGATTTTATACCAGAAACGGACACTTTCACATAAACCAAGATGGATTTTTAGTAGATGTAAACGGTGCTTATATTTTAGATGAAAACAATCAAAGAATAAGATTAGAAAACAGTAAATTTAACATAACTCAAAAAGGAGAAATATATCAAAATGGTCAAATAATAAGAAAATTAAGAATTGTAAATCTTCAAAATTTAGAAGCAGTAGGAAATTCTTACTATACAGGACAAGAAACCCAAGCTAACAATTATTCCTTAAGACAAGGATTCCTTGAAAATGCCAATTTAAGTATTATTAAAGAAATGACCGAAATGATAAATAGTCATAGAAGATTTGATATATATATGAACCTTGTAAAGTCTTTAGATATGTTAGAAGGAAAAGTTAACGAAATAGGAAAAGCTTAAATAAGGAGGTTTTAATCATGTTAAGAGCATTATGGACATCAGCTTCAGGTATGGAGGCACAGCAAACAAACTTAGATGTTATATCTCACAATATTGCAAACGTAAATACTGTAGGTTTTAAAAGAAGTAGAACAAACTTTGAAGACCTAATATATCAAGATATTAGAGATCCTGGTGTTCTTAGTTCTACACAAAATAGAGTCCCTGCAGGTATACAGATTGGTTTAGGTGTTAAAATTTCTGATGTTGCTAAAATGTTTGCACAAGGTAGTTTAATACAAACACAAAATCCATTAGACGTAGCTATTCAAGGAGAAGGATTTTTTAAAATAGAAATGCCAGATGGTAGTGAAGCTTTTACAAGAGCAGGTAATTTTCAAATAGATAATGAAGGTTATATAGTAAATCCAGAAGGGTATAAATTAAGTCCAAACATACAAATATCAGCACCTGAAACCGTTTTAAGCATATCTATAAGTCCAAATGGTAAGGTTGTAGTTGTTAGAAATACAGGAGGACAGCAGACTACAGAAGAAGTTGGAAGCATTAAACTTTATAGATTTATAAACCCTGCAGGTTTAAAAGCAATTGGTGGTAATTTATTTAAGTATACAGAAGCATCTGGTCAACCTATTGAAGGAGATCCAAACACTGATGCATTTGGTAAACTTACCCAAGGATTTTTAGAATCTTCAAATGTAAATATTGTTGAAGAGATGGTAAATCTGATAGTAGCACAAAGAGCTTATGAAGTAAACTCTAAAGGTATAATTACATCTGATGAAATGCTTAGAACTGTTGGAACTCTAAAAAGCTAATTAAAATGTTGAGAATCTTTATATTAGTAGTTTTTATTTTCAATTTAACATTTGCTGATGATAGATTAATTAAAGCTCAAGAAATGGCTCTAAACTATGCAAAAGAAAATTTTAAAGATGTAGAAATTATTAATGTTTTAAAAATTACAAAAAGTTATGAAAATAATTTAAAGGATGATTTTGATGAAGTAGAGTGTAAAAGTAAAGGTAAAAGCAGTTTATATCTATATTTAGATTGTAAATTTTTTAAAAATTCGCAAGAAGTAGGAGAAATCCCAATAACATTTAGAATAAAAGAGAGTACAAAACACACAATAGAAAAAAACCAAAAAGTTAAAATTGTTTATATAAACAAAAATATAAAAATAGAACTTCTTGGTATCTCTCTTGAAAATGGCAAGGAAGGTGATTATATTAAAGTTAAAAATATATCAACCGGGAAAGAGATAATAGGGAAAGTTATTTCTGGAGACACTGTTTTAATAGAAGGTGAGTTATAATGAAAAAGTTTATTGTTTTCTCCATATTACTTATATCTTCTTGTGCTACAAAAAATGAGTATGGGAAACCATTTAATCCTATTCCACCAGATATAAAAGAACAAGAAGTAAAAAAAACATCAGGTTCTTTATATACAGGTAACTACAACAATCTATTTTCAGATACAAAAGCTTATACAGTAGGAGATGTTATTACTATAAAAGTTTTTGAGAATATGTCAGGACAATCTGCAAGCAATACAGCTACACAAGAGCAACAAAATATGAACCTATCAGTTCCAACACCTAAATTAATGGGAAAAGATTTAGTAAACAAAACACCAATAGCTGGTATATCAGAACAACAACAAGATACTTATAAAGGAAATGCATCTACAAATAGAAAATCTACTCTAATAGCTTCAATATCTGCAAGAGTTGCAAAAGTTTATCCAAATGGAAATCTATTTGTAGTAGGTAAAAAAGTTGTTAAAGTTAACGATGACTATCAGACACTTGTAATATCTGGCATCGTAAAACCTACCGATATATCTCAAGATAACTCGATAGACTCATCAAGAATTTCTGATCTATATGTAGAATATAATGGTGAAGGTTATATAGCTGACAGTACAAAACCTGGTTGGCTTGCACAGTTCCTTAAGAAAATATGGCCATTTTAAGAGGTATGAGAGTGAAAAAGCTTAAGATTGTTTTATTTTTTATATTTAGTTTAACTTACCTTGTATATGCAAAAAACGAAGTAAAAATTAGGGAAGAAGTTTTTATAGAAGGATTTAGACCAAACTATTTAACTGGATATGGTATTGTTGTAGGATTAAATGGTACTGGTGATGGTACTACAAGCAGATATACCTTAATAAGCATAGCTAATATGCTCAAAAAACTAGGTATATACATCAATCCAGATCAAGTAAGAACAAAGAATGCTGCTGCTGTTATAGTTACAGCTGATTTACCACCTTTTGCAAAACCAGGAATGGCAATAGATGTACAAGTAGCTTCAATAGGTGATGCTAAAGATATAATAAACGGTGTACTTATAAGAACACCTCTTTATGGTCCTGATGGTAAAATCTATGCATTTGCTCAAGGACCAGTTTCTACAGGTGGTGGATTTTTAGAATCAAATAAAGGTGGAAAAGTCCAAAAAGGTTTCCCAACAGCTGGAATAATTGTAAACGGTGCAATAATAGAAGAAGAACTCCCTTTTGATTTAAACAATCTAACAGAGATAAACCTAAATCTCAAGAATCCAAATTTTGCAAAAGCTACAGAGATAGCAAACACAATAAATAAAAAATATCCAGCTGTAGCTTATGCTTTAGATCCATCTACTGTAAAAGTAAAACTACCACAAACAAAAAACAAAACAGAATTTTTAAGTGAGATATTAGATTTAAAAATCACAACAGATAATGTTCCAACCGTTGTAATCTATGAAAAAACAGGAACTGTAATAATGAGTGGTGATATTTTAATAGATACACCTGTTTATGTATCCCATGGTAATATATATGTTACGGTGGAAAAAACACCAATAGTATCCCAACCAACACCATTTTCTGAAGGTCAAACTGTAAAAGCAGAAGAAATTAAAACAACTGTTTTAGAAGAAAAAGGAAGGATTATATCTATAGAGTCTCCAAAACTATCTGATTTAGTAAAAGCACTAAACGATTTAGGTGTATCTCCTTATGACCTTATAGCTATTATACAAGCCATAAAAAATGCTGGTAAAATTCATGCTGAAATAAAAATAATGTAGAGGTAACAATATGATAGATAAACTACCGCCACTCGAACAACTAATAAAAGATTTTAAAGATATCAAATTTGATGAAAATAAAAAAAATATAATAAATTTTGATAATATTTTACAGGCAAACTTAAATAAATCAAAAACAGACACTATAAAAAATTTCAAACCTTATTTTGATTTAAAACCTTTAAAAGAAATGAAAACACCAGAAGAAGTAGCCACAGCTTTCCAAACAATACTTTTTGAAATGATGTTAAAAGAGATGAAAAACAGTATAGAGACGTTATCATCTGGTAGTTTTTCAAACAAGATGTACACAGATATGTTTTTTATGCAACTTGCTCAAGTATTAGCTGAATCAAACCAAACGGGTTTAAAAGATTATATACTAAATGCTATAAACAGTTATATAAAAAACCAGCATAATGAAGGGTAAATTTGGAAAGGATAATACCATTTTTTGAAAAAATCAATCAGTATTCTGATGCAATAATTATAGTTTTTATAATTATAATACTGGGTTCTCTTGTTTTACCTGTTCCACCCTTTCTTCTTGATATCTTACTCACTAGCAGTATCGCATTTTCACTCTTAATATTAATGTCTTCTGTTTACGTTGAAAGTCCTTTAAAAATTTCCTCATTTCCTTCTTTATTACTACTTGCTACACTTTTTAGACTCTCTTTAAACGTTGCTTCAACAAGAAGAATACTGCTTCATGGACATGAAGGTCCAGATGCTGCCGGCCATGTTATACAATCTTTTGGACAGTTTGTTGTAGGTGGAAGTTATGTAGTAGGAATTATCGTTTTTTTAGTATTGGTAATAATCAACTTTATTGTCATCACAAAAGGAACAGAAAGAATATCAGAAGTAGCCGCAAGATTTACATTAGATGCTATGCCAGGTAAACAGATGAGTATTGACGCAGATTTAAACAGTGGACTAATAGATGAAAAAGAAGCACAAAGAAGAAGACAAGAGATCCAAAGAGAAGCTGATTTTTACGGTGCAATGGATGGTGCAACCAAATTTATTCGTGGTGACGCAATTGCCGGAATTATAATAACGTTTATAAATATCATTGGTGGTATTATTATTGGAATGGTTCAAAAGGGTATGGATTTCCAATCTGCATTACAAAATTTTACAATATTAACTATAGGAGATGGATTAGTTTCACAGATACCTGCTTTAATCACATCTACAGCAGCAGGTTTAATGGTTACAAGGGCAGCATCTGAAACAAACTTAGGTAAAGAAATATTTACTCAACTAACAAGTTATCCAAAAGCATTATGGATGGCATCAGGTGCTATATTTATAATGGGAATAGTTCCAGGTATGCCAACGTTACCATTTTTAGTATTATCAGCAATTATAAGTTTCACTGGTTATATTATGTATTTAACATTACAAGAAAAAGAAAAAATAGAAAAAGAAGAAAAAGCAAAAAAACTTATAAAAGAATTAGAAGAACAATCTCCAGAAGATCTTGTATCTCCACCAGAAGTTTTAACATTTGAAATAGGTTATGGTTTAATAAAACTTGTAGATGAATCTCAAGGTGGAGAACTAATAAAACGAATCAAAAATTTAAGAAAAACATTAAGTAAAGATTTAGGCTTACTCGTTCCATTGATTCATATAAAAGATAATTTAGAACTAAAACCAAATGAATATAGAATCCTTATAAAAGGTATACAAGTCGGAAGGTATGAAGCTTATTTAGATAAGTCATTGGCAATAGAAACAGGTAGTATAAAAGAAAAAATCGATGGAATTCTAACTAAAGATCCAGCCTTTGGACTAAACGCATTATGGGTTGACAACAAGAATAAAGATAGAGCAAGTATCTTAGGATATACAGTAGTAGACGTCCCAACAGTAATAATTACCCATCTCTCCGAAATTATAAAGAGATACTCTTATGAAATCTTAACAAGAATGCAAGTAAAAGAAATTATAGATAATGTATCTAAGAAATATCCAATTATTAAAGATATAGTTCCTGAACAAGTACCACTTAACATAATACACAAAGTTTTGCAAAATTTACTTAAAGAAGGTATACCAATTAGAGATATTATAACCATAGTTGAATCTTTAGCAGACAATATAAGTAAAACAAATGATCCCGACATTCTTACTGAGTATGTTAGAGCTTCTTTAAATAGACTAATATCTTCAATGTACAGTAAAGATGGACAGCTTTTAGCCCTTGTTCTTGGTACAAAAACAGAAGAGTATATTACAAACCTGTTAAAAGAAAACAACTGGCAACTTCCACCACTAAATCCTATTTTTATTCAAAAATTGATAACAGAAATTTCGAAAAATTTAGAAAAATTTGTAATACAAACAACTCAACCAATATTAATAACTTCGCCAACTGTAAGAAGATATATAAAACAAATTTTAGAAAACTATATACCAAACTTAATAGTTTTGTCTTACAATGAAATTGATAGTAAAATAAAATTAAATATTATAGGGATGGTTGAGGTAAATGGAACCTAAAATAAAAATCTTTGAAGGATTTGACTTAAATCGATTAATGGAAGACATTAAAAATGAATTTGGAGATGAATATAAAATTTTATATCAAGATAAAATAAAAATAAAAACAAAGATTCCTTTCATAAAAAAAAATAAGTACATAATAATAGTAGAACCGGTAATAGGTGAGCTAAAGTTTGAAGATATTTTAGATGAAAAAATACAAGAGAACATAGAAGAAGAAACAACATATAGTCCTTATATATCTCAAAATATTACCACTACTGACAAAATTATACTAAAAAAAGAAGATAATAAACCGATAATAAAACATAAAGAAGAACAAATATATCCTTCTGAGTTAACAAATGAATTTACAGGAAAAGCTTTAGATTTAATAAACATGTTAGTAAAAAAAGAAGTTGAATTAAATATTGCCAAAGAAGTTGTTAGAGGTGGATGTGGCCTTGAAATAGACACAAATAAACTTGATTTAAAACATTTTACCTATAGAGAATCCTTAATAGAAAGCATAGAAAAAACATTAGATTTTTCTGGTGATATTTTTGAAAAAGAGGAAAATAAAATAGTAGCTTTTTTAGGACCAACAGGAGTAGGAAAAACAACAAACCTATTTAAAGTTGCTTCTAAACTCATATTAGAAAAAAAGAAAAAAGTAGCTGTTATATCTATTGATACATTTAAAGCCGGAGCCGGAGATCAAGCAAGAAGCTACTGTAATATATTAGGAATACCTTTTTATATACTTTCTGATCCAAAAAAAATTAGAGAAGTTGTAGATGATTTAAGCTTTGTAGATCACATCTTGATAGATACTATTGGAAGAAGTCATTATGATTATTGGAAATTAGGTGAGATAAAAGAAATTCTTAGATTTATTGATGAGATTAAATACTTGATGGTAGTGAGCTGTAACTGGAATACAAAAGAAACTTATAAACTAATTGAGAAATATCAAAAGTTCTTCAATATAAACTATTTATTCCTTACAAAGATAGATGAAACTACATATCCAGGAATAATAGTTAATTTAGCATACAAAACAAAAATACCTTTAACTTATATTAGTACAGGACAAAATGTTCCAGAAGATATAAAATTATTAACACCAGAACGATTAACTTCATACATACTTATGGAGCAAGAATAATGGAAGAGCAGCTCAAGAATCTAAAAAATATTATAGAGAACAATATTTCAAATATAAAACAAAAAAAACAGAAAAATCCAAAATTTTTATGTGTTGCAAGTGGTAAAGGTGGTGTAGGAAAAACAAACTTCTCTATAAATTTAGCTTATGTATTAGCAAACTATTTTGATAAAAAAATACTAATAATAGATGCAGATATTGGTTTAGGTAACATTCATATTATTTTAAAAATACCTTTAATTAAATCACTAAAAGAGTTTTTTGAAGGAAAAGACATAAAACAAAATATAATAAGAGTAAAAAACTTTGACCTTATTCCTGGATTTTCTGGAATAGAAAGCTTAAATGATATTGAAAATTTAGATTTAGATCGTCTTGTAAATAGTTTAGAAGAAATAGCTTCTGAGTATGATTACATAATAATTGATACAGCAGCTGGTATTGGAAAAGATGTCATAAACTTTATTTTATCATCAGATAAAACTTATATAATAACGACTCCGGAACCTACAGCTTTAACAGACGCTTATAGTCTTATAAAATCATTGTATAAACTTTATAATTATAATAAATTTTCAATAATCATTAATATGGTAAAAAGTTTAGAAGAAGGAGAAGAAATTTTTGAAAGATTGCAAAAATCTTGTGATAAATTTTTAAATCTAAAGTTAGATTTTGCCGGTGTTTTACCTTATTCTGAAAACTTAAAAACATCTGTATTAAATATGTCATTAATATCAGAAAGCTATCCTTCAGATAAATTTACTAAAAGCTTAATAGAAATATCTAAAAAAGATATAGGAGAGAGAGTTTCAAATACTAAAAAGGAAAGTTTCTTTAAAAAATTATTTTCATTTTTAAGATAAAAATAATAAGGGAAGGATGTGAAATTATCAAAAGAAGAAAAAAGAAAAATCATTTTAGACTATATAGGATTAATAAAAAAAGTTGCATCGAAAATATACTATAAATTACCTGATTGTGAAATAAATTTTGATGATCTTGTTCATATAGGTATTTTAGGTATGTATAAAGCTATAGAAAATTATGAAAAAGATAAAGGTGCTTTTTCTACGTATGCTTACATTAGGGTAAGAGGAGAAATTTTAGATTATTTACGAGATCTTGATATAATGCCAAAAATGGAAAAAGAAAAAATCGTTACAGAGTATGCTGATAAATTAGGTGATAAAATTCCTTTATCTAAACATGCTTTAGTTTTAAGTCTAGATAAAGTGATAAACGAAGAGGAAGGTATATCACTTTTAGACACAATATCATCTAAAACAAACACACCTGAAGAAGAAATATCAAAGAAAGAAATTATAGAAAAAGTATCATACTATATTGACCAATATTTAGAGGAAAATGAAAAAAAGATTATTCAGTATTTATATTTTGAAGAAAAAGATCCGAAAGAGATATCAGAGATTTTAAATATAAGTTTAGGAAGAATATCTCAGTTGAAATCAAGAGCGATAGGAAAATTAAAAAAAGTTATGTATGATATAATATAAAGGAAGGTTATAGTTATGGGTACAAAATTACAAGAGATAGCTTACAATCAAGTTGCAAATATATCAGAAAAAGGTAAAAACAAAATAAAAAAGACTGATATTTTTGAATCTATTTTTAAATCTTTAGGAAAAGAATTAAATATAAAAAAAGATGAAATTTTAATATTAAATGCTGAAGATAAAAATATAAAAAAAGACAAGAAGGAAATTTATAAAAAAGTTGATACAAATAAAGATATACTTAAAAATAGCACAGATTTAGAAATTGTAAATTTTAGTTTAAAAATTCAATACGATGAACATATAAAAAAGAAAGAGAATAAAAGTCAGAATATTACTAATTTAAATCAGAAATCTGATTTTAATAATCAAGGAAACGTTAATAATAAAATCTTTTATAGTTTTAATTACATAAATAGGAAAATCTTAGATCTTAAGGAATATTCTATAAAAGAAGATATTAAAGCATCAAAAAAAGACAATATGTTAGCTCAAACTTTTTACGATTTTAATTATACATATAGTAAAAATTTAGATAATAAAAAAGAATTTATAAAAGATGATATTAAATTATCTTATAACGCCGAAAACATAGCTCAAAATTTAGAAGAAGTACTACACAAAATAAATAAACCAATTTCACAAAATACTTTAGAAATATCTCAAAATTTACCAAAAGAGCAAATTACTTTAAATAGATTAAAAAATATAAATAATAAACAGGAAATAAATTTAAATACAAATTTATACGTAAATAAGAATATTGATATAAAAAAAAGTAGTTTGAAACAAGAATTAGATTCTAAATCTTCAAAAATACAAGAAAATGAAAAACATAACAATCAAAATAATAATTTTGTAAATACAATAGATTTAAAAGACGTTTTCAAAAATATCGAAAATAAAAATATGGAAAATAAACAAGAAAACAGTTATTTATTATCAAATTTACAACAAAGTGATAATAAAATAAAAGAAGATGTTAAAACTATAAACAATATAGACAACAAAGACAAGCTATCAATTTTAGACAAATTAGCTAATATAAATACATTAATAGAGTTAAAAGAAGGTTATGAATCTAATAATAATTACAATCAACAGAAAGATAACACTGGAAATTTTACCAATAAAATGTTTTCTAATCAGAATAATTTTAATTTCTCATACAATCAAACAAATATAACAGCTAATATAGTACAAAACACTTTAAATATGCTAATAAATACAAAAGATATAGTTGTAGATTACAACATAATATCTGAAATCCAAAATATTTTAGAAAAAAATGGATTTAGAAATAGTAATTTAGTAATAAAAGATAAAGAAAAATTAATAAAGATATACAAAGATGAGTTTAGAGATTCAAAAAATCATGGTCTCAACATTGAAGTATGAAAAGATTTTTTTTTATATTTTTAACAATAACATTAATTTTTAATATATCAAATGCAAAAACAGAAGAAAATTTACAAAAAGCTATACAAGATTACAATAATGGTTCTTATTATAGTGCATTAACTGAAGTATCTCAAATACTATCAAATGCTGATAAAAAAAGTAAAACATACCAAAAGGCTCTACTTTTAGCAAGTAAAATATATTTATCTATAGGAAAAAAAACCGGTTTAAAAAAATATCTTTGGAGCTCATTAAATCTTATCAATATATATGTTGCTGCGAAAGGAAATTTAAATGCAGATTATTACTATACAAAAGGTTTGATATTTGAAAGACTTTCTTTTTATGAGAGAGCTCTTACTAATTACAAAATTGCATTACTAAAAAAAGATAGTAACAATCTATCCAACAATATAATACTTGGTATAATGAGAACAAGTATTTTGATGGGAAATATCGATAACATTACAAGATATATTATATATCTTGCTCCATTAAAAACTCATGAAGGAAAAGAACTTTCTTTCGTCCTTGGAATGAAATACTTTTATAATAAACAATACGATATAGCATTTGAATATTTTAAAGAAGTTTACTTATCTTTTGAACATTATCTATTAGATAATCCAGAGTTTTATTACTATGTTGCAGAAACTGCATATAGACTAAAAAATTATAGTTTTGCAAAAATTTTATTTAGAAAAATTTTAACTAATATTAAAAATGACGATGTTATTAGAAAATCATATATAAGACTTGGAGATATAGCTTTAATTGAGAATGATAAAACAGAGAGTTTTCAGAATTATTTGACCGTTATAAATAGATTTCCAGAAACACAGGAAAATACAGTAGCAAGATTAAAAATGCTTGCATTAGTTTTAAAATATCCAGATTTAGAGTATAAAATAAAAAATATTAAAGAGCTTAAAGATCCTGTTAAATTTATTATAACTACACTAATTTTAAATAGAACAAACTATATTGGTAAATATGCTATTGGAAATTTTGGCGTTTTAGTTTTCCAGTATCCTTCAGATTTTCTTTATAAGAGATTATCTTTTGAACTATCTCTTATTTATCCTTATAACTTTTCTTTTGAGCAAGCAGAATATATAAAAAGTCTTTGGTCTAATTATTTACTAAATATAGATAAAAACTACTTAAGGGAACTATACATATCAAATCCAAAATTTTTTAAGGATATTTTTAATGAAGATATTTTAAAAAGAATTGTTTCTGTGTTAGACGATAAAAAATATATCAATTTAAAAATTGATATTTTATCTCATTTAGCAAAAAAATATGAAAAGGATGAATATAAAATTATTTTAGCCAAAAATTATTATGACATTGGTAAATTTAATAAAGCATACGAAATTTTAGAAATTATAAAAGACAAAAATTGTGAATATTTTTCATTAATAGTAACATTAAAAACAGCATTAAAAATGGATACAAAAGAAGATATAAAAAGCATTAAAAACAAATGTGATATAAATGACCTTCCTTTTGAAATTGCGTTACAATATTATCTTTCAATAAAAGATTACAAATCAGCAGTAAAACTTTGCAATGAAAATAGGGAAAAATTAAAGAATATATATGAAAAAGACGAAAATTTTAGAAATCAAATAAGTAATTTAATTGAAACATTATTTAATATGAAAGATTATAAAAGCTTCGTATCCATTGTAGATAGTGTAGATATAAAAATATTAGATAAAAACACATTATGTAGAATATCTTCTATAGGTTTGATTTACAAAATAAAATTAAAAGAAACTAAAAATTTAGAAATGTATTATAATTTTTCAAAAAATTGTAATAATGAGTTATCGTTTATAGCTTCTCAGATGTATGAAAACTATAAGTTATTAATGGAGGTGAAAAGATAATGTTTGATGATTTAGATAAAATAAATAAAATGTCTTCTTTTTACTTTGAACGTTCAAAAGTTATACAAGGTAACATAGCAAATGCAAATACACCATTTTATAAACCAGTAGATATAACTTTTGAAGAAGTTTTAAATAGAGAAGTTAAGCTAAAAACTACACATAGTAGGCATATAAACCCAACAGATAATGAATTTATAAAAATCAAACCTATTGAAAATGGATATTTAACAGGATATGATCAAAATAAAGTTAATATAGAAGAGGAAATGGCTAAATTAGCTGAAAGTTCCATCATGTATAAAACTTTATTAGAAACACTGAAAAAAGAAATGGCTAAGATAAAGTTCGCAATATCAGGTAAATAAGGAGGGTATTTAAAATGCTTTTTAAAGGTCTTGAGATATCTGTTTCTGGGATGCAAGCAGAAAGAGTAAGAATAGACCTAGCTTCAAGTAATTTAGCAAATGTAAACTCAACAAGAACAGAAGATGGGCAACCGTACAGAAGAAAGGTTCCTATATTTGAAGCATATCTAGATAAAGAATCTTCTTTACCAGTATTTAAAGTAAAAGTTAAAGATATCGTTTCAGATCCTTCTCCATTTAAAATTAAATTTGACCCAAGTTCACCAGATGCAGGCCCAGATGGATACGTTAGACTACCAAATGTTAACCCTATTAGAGAAATGATAGATATGATGACGGCAATGAGAACATATGAAGCAAACTTAACAGCATTTAACACACATAAAGATATGCTTTTAAAAAGTATAGAACTTATAAGAGTTTAAGGAGATAAGCAATGAAGATAGAAGGATTAACAAACAGTTTACCATTGAAATTAGATACAGAGAAAAATAACGATACAAAACAATCTTTTTCAGAAATTTTAGAGAATTTTATAAAAGATGTAAACAATGACCTTTTAGTAGCCAAGCAAACAGAACAAGATCTCTCTTTAGGTAAAATTCAAAATATTCAAGAAGCTATGTACCTTATAGAGAAAGCAGACATATCTTTTAGACTTTTAACAGAGATAAGAAATAAAGCCCTTGAAAGTTATCAAGAAATCATGAGAATGCAAGTATAGAGGAGAAAAATATTGCCATTAGACTTTAGCACATTAAAAACAAAAGGGTTAGAAATACTAAAAGATAAGTCTAAACAAAAATATATAGTTGCTGGATTAATAGGTTTATTTATACTTATAATTGTTGGTATCTTACTTACAAAATCATTATACAAAGAAGATTATGCAGTTTTATACTCTGGACTTTCACCAGATGATGCAGGAAATGTATTAACAGCTTTATCTCAAGAAAATATACCTTATAATCTGGAAGGTAATGGTACTATTATAATGGTACCTAAAGACAAAGTATATGATGCACGACTAAAACTTGCTGCTAAAGGACTTCCTTCAGGAAAAGTTGTAGGATTTGAAATATTTGAAGAACCAAAATTAGGAACAACTCAATTTCAAGAAAACATTAACTATATAAGAGCAGTAGAAGGAGAACTTACAAGAACAATAAAACAGTTAGATGCTGTAGTAGATGCTAAAGTTAATATAGCTCTTCCTAAAGATTCAATATTTGTAAGAGAAGAAGATGAAGCAAAAGCATCTGTAATAATAAAGTTAGCTCCAGATAAAGATTTAACAAAAGAACAAGTAAAAGCTATAGTATTTTTAGTATCCCATGCTGTGCCAAATCTAAAATCTGATAATGTTACCGTTGTAGATAATAGGGGAAGAGTTTTATCTGATTTAATAGATGAGGAAAATACTATAGTTTCCGGAGAAAAAACAGTAGATTTAAAAAGAAAATTGGAAAAACAGTTAGAAAAAGATATTCAATCTATGCTTACAAAAGTTGTAGGACCAGAAAGGGTTGTTGTAAAAGCAACTGTAGAACTTGAAA
Organism: Sulfurihydrogenibium sp.; assembly: GCA_037442825.1. Classification (GTDB taxonomy): domain Bacteria; phylum Aquificota; class Aquificia; order Aquificales; family Hydrogenothermaceae; genus Sulfurihydrogenibium. The sequence continues at coordinate 21,961 of JBBIPN010000002.1, forward strand.
CAGGAAAAGTTAACCAAAAAGATGAAATCTATGATCCAGATAAAGTAGCCGTTGTAAGTGAAAGAAAAATTAAAGAATCAGAAATAGAAGAACCTAATCAAATAAATGTACCACCAGGTACTCCTACAAACGTACCACCTGTAATAAATACTCCTATTTTTGGTGGTGGATTAAAGAAAAAAGAAAAAAGTGATATTACTACAAACTACGATGTATCAAAATCATTGATAGAAACTCAAAAACCACTTTTTGCAATAAAGAAAGTAAGTGTAGGAGTAATGATAGATGGTATATACAAAGAAGTTAAAGACAAAGATGGTAATGTAAAAATAGAGTTCCAACCAAGAAGTCCACAAGAATTACAGTCATATGAAAATCTAATAAAAAGTGCAATAGGTTTTGACCCTAATAGAGGGGATCAAGTTACAGTTATAAGTGTTCCTTTTGAATCTTTAGCAACTACAAAACTAGAAGAAAAAACAAACACAGCAGTATATATAATAGCTGTAGTATCTTCATTGTTACTTTTAGGTATATTGGCCTTTTTACTACTAAAGAAGAAGAAAGCAAAAGAAGCTCAAATTATCACTACAGTTCAACCAGCTAAATTAGCTGAAACATTAGCTGAAAAATTTAAAGAAGAAGAAAAAATGATGCCCGAATTTGAAAAGATACCAGAGTATATAAAAATCTTAGAAATAGCAGACGATAATCCTGTCTTAATAGCAAATATTATTTTAAAATGGCTTAAAGAAGAAAGTAAGAGATGATGTTAAAACTTATTGATTTTTCAACATTACTAAACGATCAAAATACAGAAAAAAATAAAGAAATTAATAAAGATGAAAAAGATAAAGAAATAAATTTTCTAAAGCAACAGATAATCCTATTCCAACAGCAAATAGAAAAAGAGAAAGAGATCTCTTTTAATGAAGGTTTTGAAAAAGGAAAAGAAGAAACAGAAAAATATTATAAAAATAAGATAGAAGAGATAAAAAAGGAAAATGAAAAGAAAATAAAAGAAATCCTAAATAGAGAAAAAGAAGATTATCAGATTTTAATTGGGAAAATACACTCTGAATTTAATAAAAAACATAACCAATTTTTAAACTTTTTTTCAGATATAATTACAGACTCTTTAGCAGATATTTTAGATTTTCTGTACATCGAAAAAATGGAAACAGAAAAAGTTGTAGAAATTATATTAAATATTTTAGAAGAATTAGGAAACGAAAATATTTTTAAAATATTAGTTAGTAAAGATGTAAACTTAGACACTCTTAAAAAGGCTTTTCCACAAATAGAGATAGAAGTCGACTATAAGCTAGAAGGTGTAGATTTTATATTGAAGTTAGAAAGTGGTAAAATTAAAAATATCTTTAGAGAAAAAATAGAGATTATAAAAGATGAGATTAAAAGAGAGATTAAGAAGTTATCCGAAATATAGATCTATAGGAAAAGTTAAAAAAGTTATAGGAAATACTATTGAAGCAGTTATACCTTTTGTTAGTATAGGTGATAGATGTATTATTGATAATAAAATAGAAGCAGAAGTTATAGGCTTTAAAGATAAAATCGCTATACTTATGAGTTTTGAACCTTTAGATGGGATTAAAATAGACAGTTCAATAGAAATTTCTTACTATAAACCTTCTGTTTTAGTTGGAGATGAACTTTTAGGAACTGTTTTAGATCCTTTTGGGAAACCTTTAAATAAAGAAAAAATAAACTATTCTAATAGTTTCTATTTAAAACTTGAAAATTCAAATCCACTTGAAAGAGAAAGAATAACTAATGTTCTTGACTTAGGAATAAAATCAATAAATAGTTTATTTACTGTTGGAAAAGGACAAAGAGTAGGAATCTTATCAGGTGCAGGTGTAGGAAAAAGTACACTTCTTGGTATGATATCAAGATTTACAGATTCAGATGTAAACATTATTGCACTTATAGGAGAAAGAGGTAGAGAAGTTAGAGAATTTATAGAAGATAGCTTAAAAGAAGATGGGTTAAAAAAATCTGTTGTAGTTGTTGCAACATCAGATATGCTACCTTTAGCTAAAATAAGAGCAGTTTTAACATCCTTGGCTATAGCAAACTACTTTTCTTTAAAAGGTAAAAATGTTTTATACCTTATTGATTCTTTAACACGTGTTGCTATGGCTCAAAGAGAAATAGGTTTATCAGCTGGTGAACCACCTACTGTAAAAGGTTATACCCCATCTGTTTTTACACTTCTACCTAAAATAATAGAACAAGCAGGAAACTTTAAAAATAGAGGTAGCATTACCGGACTTTATACTGTTTTAGTAGAAGGTGACGATATATCTAACGATCCAATTGCAGATGCTGCTGTTTCATTTTTAGATGGACATATAATATTATCGAGAGAATTAGCTAATAAAAGAATCTTTCCAGCAATTGATATTCTAAAAAGTATAAGTAGATTAATGCCACAGATAGTAAATGACGAAATAATGATATATCAATCAAAGATAATTAGCTTAATGGCAAAATATAAAGAAATGGAAGATATGATCAATTTAGGATTGTATAAAGAAGGAAGTTCTAAAGAAATAGATTTGGTTATAAAAATGTATCCTAATATTATTGATTTTATAAAACAAAGTATAGATGAAAAAGTAGACTTTAAAAATAGTGTGGAAAGTTTAAAAAATGTGATAAACTATTATTTAAGTATAGGGGGTGAGCTATAATGATAAATATAGATACAAATTTAACAACATTCCCTGAAAAAAAACCAAAAATTGTAGATGCAAATTATGATAATTCAAAGATGAGTGAACAAGATTTCGTAAAAGTACTATTAGCTGATTTAAAATGGCAAGATCCATTAAATGCAAAAGATATTTCAGATTTCATAGATAACACAGTAAAACTTAGACAAATGGAATCTTTAAGTAGTATTGAAAATTTAACAAAACTTATATCACAGTTTACAAACAGTATTTTAAATGCATCTTCCTTGATAGGAAAAAATGTAAAATATGAAGGAAATTATACCTATGTAGATAATGGCCAAGCAAATATAGAGTTTAAACTAAATGCCCCAGCTAAAGAAGTTAATATATCTTTTGTTGATAAAAACGGTAACATTTTAGAATCAAAACAGCTTATAAACTTAAATGGAAATACAGTATATCCAATCCAGATAGATAACTCAAATTTACAAAATGGATATTATAAAATAAACATTTCAGCTAAAGACGAAAAAGGGAATAGTGTAGATGCAACTGTCTACAGTAGTGGAAAGGTTGAAAGTATAATAAGGGAAAATAATGAAATTTTTGCAAAGATTAGCGGTAATAATGTATCGTTAGATAAAATTTTTGAAATTTACTAAAAAGGAGGTAAACAGCCATGCTTCCATCATTTTACACAGCATTAACAGGTTTAAATGGAAATCAGCAATGGTTGAATGTAATTTCAGATAATATAGCAAACGTTAATACGATCGGTTTTAAATCAGAAAGATTAACATTTGAAGACCTTATTGCCCATAGTTTAACAACCTTTGCAAACAATACACCAAAAAATATTGAGATTGGTGGTGGTTCTTTTGTAGCACTAACAACAAAAGATTTTTCCCAAGGATCTTTTATGAATACGAACTCTCCTACAGATTTAGCTCTTGATGGAGAAGGATTCTTTATGGTTAGAGACAATCAAGGGACAGTTTACTATACAAGAGCTGGACAGTTTAGATTAGATGCAAATGGAGACATTGTAAATGTAGATGGTATGAAGCTACAAGGTTGGAAACTTGACAGTAATGGAAACATAGCTGGAGCTATAGATAAAATAAATGTACCATATGCTATAAATCCAACTATTACTACAAAAGTACTATTAGAAGAACCTACAAATTTAGATTCGAGGTCTTCTGTTATATCAGCCACATTTAATCCTACAGACTCTACAACTTTTAACTATGTAAACTCAATGGCTATATATGACTCTCTTGGTAATCCTCACACTCTATCTCTCTACTTTCAAAAAACTGGAGCAAGCACTACTGGATCAACATGGAATGTTTATGCATATCTAAACAATAATTTAACAACACAAGTTGGATCTACAACATTAAACTTTGATACAAACGGTAATTTAACATCAGGTTCTCCTATGGCTTTAAGTATAACTTTAACAAATGGTGCAATATCTCCACAGTCTATAACGGTAGATTTTACAAAAGTAAAACAAGTTGCATCAGATTTTATATTCTATGCACAACAGGATGGTTTTGCTAAAGGTGATTTACTTGGAGTTGCAGTAACAGAAGATGGAGTTGCTAAAGGTATGTATTCTAATGGGAAAGTTATGGATATAGCAAGACTTGCAGTTGCAACTTTTAAAGATAAAGAGATGTTAGTCAGAAAAGGTAATAATCTTTATTTACCAAACACTCAAACATTTACACCGTTAATAACACCTGGTGGTATATTAAGTAAAGTTAGAAGTGGATTTTTAGAATTATCAAATGTTGATATTTCTAAAGAATTTATAAATCTTATTACCGCTCAAAGATCTTATCAAGCAAATGCAAGAGTAATTACAACAGATGATCAAATATTACAAGAAGCTATGAATATTAAAAGATAAAAGGAGTGGCAGTAGTGGCTGAAGAAAAAGAAAATCAACAAGAACAACAAGAAGAAAAAAGCGGAAAGAAAAAATTAATAATTATAATAATACCTGTACTACTTCTTGTTTTAGGTGGAGGTGGTTTTTTTGCTTATAAAACATTCTTTGCAAAAGAAGAAAATGAAAAACAACCAGAAAAGATAGCTAAAGAGATAAAGAGTACAGAAGAGCATGGTGTAGAACTTGAGGTAGGGACATTTGTTGCTAATCTTGCAGATAAAGATGCAGATAGATATATAAAAGTTACCATTATTATGGAAGTTCAAGACGAAAAAGTTAAAGAAGAAGCTACAAAAAGGATGCCCCAAATAAAAGATTCTATAAATACATTACTTTTTACAAAAACAAGTGAAGAATTAAAATCTCCAGAAGGTATAGAAAAGTTAAAAGAAGAGATTATAAAAAGAACAAATGCAATATTACCACTTGGCGGCGTAAAAGATGTTTACTTTACAGAGTTTATAATTCAAACAAGTTAAGGTAAATATAATGGAACACATTGAAATACTTTCAAAAGATTTAGAATTTTTAAAAGATATAGAAATATTAGCAAAGGTAGAACTTGCAAGCTTAGAAACAACTTTTGAGTTTATCTTAAACTTAAAAGAAGGGGATATCATAAACTTAGAAAAAGATATAGAAGATTTCGTTACACTTTATTTTTTCGATGAAAAAGTAGGTTTTGGAGAAATTGTAAATATAAATGATAAATATGGTTTTAGATTAGTGGACCTAATAAGATGATAGATTTTTATACTATATTTAAGGTTGTATTTTCTCTTTTAATTGTTATCGGGATATTATACGGTTTACTTTTTTTTATGAAAAGGTACATTGCACCTTTTAATAAGACAGTTGTAAATGATATAAAGATAAGGGATTTAAAATTTATATCTAAAGATATATGTTTTGTAAGTTTAGAGTTTGATAAAAAAGTTATATTACTTGCTTTTGATGGAAAGAATATAAAAAAAATAAGTGAAAAAGTAAATAAAGATGAAAATTAAAATACTTTTCTTGTTAATCTTTTCTTTTTTTAGTTTTTCATATGCAGATGTTTTATCTGAAACATTATCTGCTTTTAACAGGTTTGATACTACATTAAAAATACTTCTTTTAATCACTATAATCTCTTTAGCTCCAGCTATTTTAATAAGTATGACAGCTTTTGTAAGAATTGTTATAGTTTTGTCATTACTTAGACATGCTTTAGGTATCCCAACAGCACCACCAAACCAAGTAATAATAGCCTTATCCTTATTCCTAACATTTTTTATTATGAAACCCACCTTTGATAAAATAAATGAAGTCAGTATTTCACCATATCTAAAAAAAGAGATATCTGATATTAAAGCTATTGAAAATGCAAAAGATCCTATAAAAGAGTTTATGTTAAAAAATACAAGAAAAGAGGATTTGAAGTTATTCATTGATTTAGCAAAAGAAAAACCTTCCACTCTACAAGATATAAATATATCTACTTTAATACCAGCTTTTATGATAAGTGAAATTAAAACAGCTTTTGAGATTGTTTTTGTTATTTACTTACCTTTTTTAGTAATTGATTTTTTAGTTGCAAGTATTCTTATGTCTATGGGAATGATGATGATCCCACCAATGTTTATATCTCTACCATTTAAACTAATGCTATTTGTTTTAGCTGATGGATGGGAACTTTTAGTCAAGTCATTAGTACAAAGTTATAAATGAGGTTTTAGATATGACGTTAGATATGGCTGTTGGCTTAGTAGATCAAATGTTTAAAATTACTATTCTTATAGCAACACCTGTTATCCTACTTACATTTATAGTAGGTCTTTTAATAAGCATATTCCAAGCAGCAACCCAGATTAATGAAATGACAATAACATTTGTTCCAAAGATAATAGCAGCTGTTATTGGAATAATTTTCTTTGGTTCATGGATAACTTCCAAGCTTGTAGATTATACCCGTGAAGTACTATCCACTATCATAAAAATTACAAGCTAAATATGATTTTAATAACACCAGATCAAGCTATTTCCGTAGCACTTGTTTTTACTAGGATCATTTCTTTTTTTATATCTTTTCCTTTAATTTCATCTCCACTTATTCCTAATAATATAAAAATTCTTTTAGTTTTAGGATTCTCTTTTTTTATTATGACAAATTTTGGGATTAACGTATCTTTTAAGGAATACGATGCCTTACTATTTTTTTTACTTATAATAAAAGAAATTCTTATAGGGTTTTCTCTTGGTTTGATAGTAAGTATATTTATGACTGTATTTTCCTATGCTGCAGAAACAATAGGATATTTAATGGGACTTACAGTTTTAAATATGTTTAACCCAGCTTTTGGACAAACATCCGTTTTATCTGGATTTTTTCTACTACTTTTTTATCTTATATTTTTTATCTCTGGAGCTTACCAAATTTTTATAGGTTCTATTATAAAAAGTTTTGAGATAATTCCTCTTTACTATTTCCCTCCAAACAATGAAAAGGTTTTTGAGTTTATATTAGCAAAGAGTAGTAATATATTTTTATTATCTTTTCAGATGGCTTTTCCCTTTATACTTGTTTTACTTGTACTTAACATAACATTAGCATTAATTAACAGGATGATACCACAGATAAACGTATTTATAGTAGGATTACCAGCTCAGATTTTTATAGGTTTTGTCGTTTTGACTTTAGCAAGTAGTATTATTGTAAGTGTAGGTTTAAATTTAGTTGATAAAATGACGAATAGTTACCTAATATTGATTAAAATTTTTGGAGCAAAATAGATATATGGCAAAAGATCCTCGTAAGACAGAAAAAGCTACACCTAAACGAAGGCAAAAAGCAAGGGAAGAAGGTCAAGTTTTAAAAAGTACAGACGTAACCATATCAGTATCTTTGATTATTCTTTTTTTAGTATTGTTATTTTATTTACCATTTTCTTTTAAATATTTACTTGGATACTTTAAATATACTTTTTCAAATTCATTTTATTTAATTCCAGAAAATAATAGTTTATTTATATGGTTTAGTTTTAAAGTTTTTGCAATTTTAGTACTACCTATAATATTTTTACTTTTTATTGTAGGTATTGCTTCAAATGTTGCACAGTTTGGATTTTTATTTACATTAAAACCTTTAACGCCAAAACTTGACAAACTAAACGTTATATCTGGTATTAAAAGAATTTTTTCTCTAACTGTTTTCTTTGAACTTGTTAAAAATTTATTAAAACTATCTTTAGCTCTTTTTCTATCCTACTTCTTAGTAAAGTATCTTTTAAATGATTTTTTAGTTTACATGACTGGTTCAATAAACAATCAAATCAATGTTTTTGCAAAAACTATAATAATCTTAGTTATGGCCTTTGCATTTTTATCTGTACCTATTGCTATAACAGACTTTCTTTATAGAAGGTACGAATATGAAGAAAATCTTAAAATGACAAAAGATGAAATAAAAGAAGAAAGAAAATCCTATGAAGGTAACCCATTAGTTAAAAGAGAAATTAGAAAAAGGATGAGGCAGCTTGCTTTAAAAAGAATGATAGCAGAAGTACCAAAGGCTGATGTTGTAATAACAAACCCAGAGCACTATGCTGTTGCATTAAAATATGAAAGAGGTAAAATGCATGCCCCAATGGTGATAGCTAAAGGACAAGATTTAATCGCCCAAAAAATAAAAGAAGTAGCAATGGAGCATAACGTTAAAATAGTAGAAAATCCCCCTATAGCAAGAGCTATATATAGTAGCTGTAAAGTAGGAGATTATATTCCAGAAAATTTATACGAAGCTGTAGCGAAAATTTTAGCATTGATATACAAACATAAAAAAGTGATATAATATTTTTTCATATATGTTTTTTCTTTGGAGGAGACTTAAAAATGAAGTTTAAATTTATTGTATTTATTTTAATATCTATTTTTATATTTAAATCTTCTTTTGCTGATGTTAAAATTAGACCAAGTGAAATTTCTTATTTAGAAATCAACTATAAAAACACAATTATAGCAGGTGAAAACTATAATTTATCTATAAGGGCTACTGATGCTTTTGGAAACTTATCAAATAACTTTGGATTAGCAAATAAGATAAAAGTAAACTCTAATGGATTAGAAATTGACAAATCAGAATTTTTTCCTACTGATATAAAAAATGGAGAGTTTAAACTAACTGTAAAAGGTAAAAAAGTTGGCAACTATTTTTTAACTTTTTATTTAGATGAAAAACCATTGATAATAAAAATACAACCTTTAGAAGCTTTATCATCGTCTTTACCATTCAGAGTGATAAATAACAAAGCAGAAAATGTAATAATAGAATCAAAAGACATATTTCTACCAGGTTACAGCTATACAATAAAACTTAGCTTCTATGATAAAGAAGGTAATCCAGTTGTAGAAAAATCTCATATAAACCAAACATTTAATGTATCAGTAAATAGTGTCAATAAAACTATTGGTTTAAATGATTTTATAGGTAACTCTACAAGTTATGAAATTATTCCATATACAACTACAAAATTTGATATTTCAGTACAAGATAATGAAAATAAAAAGATTTTAGCAAGTAAAACAGTAGAACCAGAATTGCAAAACATAAGAAAAATTGAAATTGATTATCCAAGTGAAATTGAAGCAGGTAAACCGTTTACTATAAAGTTAAAAGCTTTAGATACACAAGATAGACTGATTAAAGTTTTTGATAAAATAGGAAAAGATATAAAATTAAAAGTAAATGGAACAGGTAAATTATTACCAGATAATATACCAAAAGAAGCTTTTACAGATGGATATGCTGAAATTCAAGCAATATACACAAAAAGTGAAACGGTCAATATTGAACCTGTCATTCTTGGTATAGAAAAGATAGAAAAAATAGTAAAGCAGGAGATTCAAAAAGAAGAGCAAAAAGAAGTAAAGAAAGAAGAAAAAAAGGAAAAAAGACAGACTTTTTTAAAACTTAAATTTCCTTTAGAACTTGGAATATTATCTAAAGTAGATTTAGAATCAAAAAAAGATAACTTTTACATTTATACAGCAAAGTTCTCAACAAGAAATTTAGATTATGAAGTAAAAAAATTTGAAAGAGAAATTACAATAAATAAAGAAAACATAGGAAGTATAAAATTTTCTGAAGATAAAAAACACAATATAAAGATAGAGATATCTTTGAAAGAAGGTTTTAAACCAAATATAAGCTTATTAAATAAGAATACTATTGAGTTAAAGGTAATTGAAGAATAATGAATAAGATAATAGTTATACCAATAATTATTAGCTTAATGTCAAATCCTGAATACAAAAATCAAATTAAAGAAGAGATTATCCCTATTTCTAAAACAAGTGTAGAAAAAATAATAGAAATAGAAAATTATAAAAAAAACGAGATAACTATACCAATAACAAAAAAAGTAAAAAAGACAAAAAAAAGAAAATCAGATTATTTTATAAAAGTATATGAAAGTAGAAATTTTATTAACATTAGTATATCTATATCTAAATCTCTATTAAAAAATAAAAAAGTTATCAAACTACCACCTAAGAAAGTAGATATAAGTATTGAAGAATAAAGGAGAGAAAATGCACCAAGGGATAGTAATTTTAGATTTTGGTTCACAGTATACACAATTAATAGCCAGAAGAATAAGAGAACTACATATTTATAGTGAGATATTACCTTACAACACACCTATTGAAGAGATATTAAAACATAATCCAAAAGGAATAATATTTTCTGGTGGTCCGGCTTCTGTATACGAAACAGATGCACCAAAACCAGATGATAGAATCTATGACTTAGGACTTCCTATTTTAGGTATATGTTATGGATTACAACTAATAACTCAACACTTTGGAGGTCAAGTAGTAAAATCTGATAAACATGAATACGGAAAAGCTGAAATAGAAATTTTAGATAGGGAAGATCTATTTTACTATATTCCACACTATACACATGTATGGATGAGTCATGGAGATAAAGTAATAAAACTACCAGAAGGTTTTGAAGTTTTAGCAAGAACATTTAATGCTCCTTTTGCAGCAGTTAGAAATAAAGAAAAGAAAATTTGGGGTGTTCAGTTTCATCCAGAAGTAACACATACACTTTTAGGAAAAGAGATTCTTAAAAATTTTGCTGTAAAAATATGTGGATGTAACCAAGATTGGACTATGGGTAACTTCTTAATGGAACAACAGGTTAAGACAAAAGAAATAGTAGGAAATAAAAAAGCTATATGCGCTTTATCTGGTGGTGTTGATTCATCTGTTGCAGCAGTACTTGTACACAACGCTATTAGAGATAATCTAACTTGTATTTTTGTTGATAATGGATTACTTAGGAAAGGAGAGAGAGAACAAGTTGAGAAAACATTTAGAGATAATTTCCATATTCCATTGATAGTAGTAGATGCAAAAGATAGATTTTTAAATGCTTTAAAAGGTATTACTGATCCTGAGCAAAAAAGAAAGATTATAGGAAATCTATTTATAAAGGTATTTGAAGAAGAAGCTAAAAAATTAAAAGATGTTGAGTTTTTAGTTCAAGGAACATTGTATCCAGATGTTATAGAAAGTATTTCTGTAAAAGGTCCTTCTGCTGTAATAAAAACACATCACAATGTTGGTGGTTTACCAGAAAGGATGAATTTAAAACTTATAGAACCTTTAAGAGAACTATTTAAAGATGAAGTGAGAGAACTTGGTAAAGAACTTGGATTACCTGAAGATATCATATATAGACAACCTTTCCCAGGACCTGGTTTAGCGATAAGGGTTATTGGTGAAGTAAATGAAAATGACCTAAACATACTTAGAGAAGCTGATGCTATAGTTTTAGAAGAGATAAAAAATGCTGGTACTTATAGAAATTTATGGCAGTCTTTTGCTGTTTTACTTCCAATTCACACTGTAGGTGTTATGGGAGATTATAGAACTTATGAAAAAGTTATTGCTATAAGAGCTGTAGAAAGTACAGATGGAATGACAGCAGACTGGGCAAAGTTACCTTACAATCTTTTAGATAAAATAATGAGAAGAATAATCAATGAAGTTAAAGGTGTTAACAGAGTAGTTTACGATATATCTTCTAAACCACCTGCAACTATTGAGTGGGAATAATGTGAAAATAGGTATAGCTTTATCTGGTGGTGCAGTAAGAGGACTTGCACATATAGGATTTTTAAAAGCTTTTGAAGAGTTAGGATTTAAACCTTCTTTTGTTTCAGGAGTAAGTGCAGGTTCCATAATAGGTGCCTTTTACTGTAATGGTTATTCACCAAAAGAGATGGAAGAGATAGTTTTAAAAACAAATTTAAATACTTTTATATTGCCTACTGTATCTAAAAAATCTTTTTTTAGTCTTGATAAAATTGAACAATTTTTAGAAAAGTATATAGGAAAAGTTGATATAAAAGACTTAAAAGTACCTCTAATTATAGCTGCAACTAACTTAAATAAAGCAAAAGTTGAATATTTTTATTCTGGTAATCTTATAAAAATAGTAAAAGCTTCTTGTTCTATACCTGTAATGTTTAAACCTATAAAAATAGATAAATATTATTATGTTGACGGTGGAATTATGAACAACCTACCAGTAGAACCATTAAAAGATTTAGTAGATTTTACAATAGGTATGGAAGTAAACCCATTTTTAGAAGAAGAAAAAGATTTTAGCAATATAATATCTATAGGTATTAGAAGTTTCTTCTTAGCTATCCGTTCAAATATAGAAATAAGTAAAAAACTTTGCGATATGTTTATTCAACCACCAGAACTTACTAAAATACCACTTTTTGCTACTTGGAAAGGGAAAGATGCTATAGAAATTGGCTATAGACATAGTAAAGATATTTTAGTTAAAAGTAAACTTTTTGAAAAACTTCATAAGCATTAAATGAACTTCTTACCAACTTACCAGAAAATACAAATTTAAAACCCATTTCATAACCAACTTTTTCTAATTCTTTAAATTCTTCATCTGTATAATACTTAGCAACAGGTAAATTATTTTTTGTAGGTTGCAAATACTGACCAAGAGTTATAATATCAACATCACTTTTATAAAGGTCTTCCATAAGTTTTAGTATCTGTTCTTTTGTTTCTCCAAGTCCAACCATAAAGCCAGACTTTGTAAGCATATTTTTATCTAAATCTTTTACAATTTTTAGTAATTTTAGAGACCTATAGTAATTACTTTGAGGTCTAACTGTTTTGTATAACTCTTTAACAGTTTCTATATTGTGATTTATGATTTGAGGCTTGGCATCTACAATGATTTTTAAACTTTCAAGATTACCTTTGAAATCAGGTATTAAAACTTCTATAGTACACTCTTTATTAAACTCTCTTACTTTTTTTACAACGTTAGCAAAATGAGTTGCTCCACCATCTTCTAAATCATCTCTATCTACAGATGTAATAACAACATGCTTTAATCCTAAGATTTTTACAGCTCTTGCAACATTTAAAGGTTCTAAAGGATCTGGTAATTTTGGTTTTCCATGTTTTACACTACAAAAAGGACAGCTTCTTGTACATACATCTCCAAGTATCATAAATGTAGCTGTTTTTTTAGAAAAACATTCACCAATATTAGGACATTTAGCTTCTTCACAGACAGTGTTTAGTTCTAATCTGCGAAGAAGCTTTTTTATATATAAAACTTCTTGAGAAAGAGGCGATTTTATTAAAGGTTTCAACTACTCCCCATATCCATAATCTTTAAACCAATCTGGATAAAGTGGATAACTTGAACAGAGAGATAAAACATCTTCTTTAACTTCCTGAATAACTTTTTCATTATCAATATTTCTTAGAACTTTTACTATATTTTTTGCTATTCTTCTCATATCATTTTCTTTCATTCCTCTTGTTGTTAAAGCTGCTGTACCAAGTCTAATACCTGATGTTACTGTAGGCTTTTCTGGATCAAAAGGAATAGCATTTTTATTTACAGTTATATTGGCTTTACCTAAAGCTTCTTCAGCTATATTTCCCTTTACATTTAAAGGTCTTAAATCTACAAGCATAAGATGACTATCTGTTCCACCAGAAACAATTCTAAGTCCTTGAGATATGAGTTCTTCTGCTAAAACTTTTGCATTTTTTACTACTTGTTCAGCATACTTTTTAAACTCATCAGTTAAAGCTTCTCCAAAAGCTACAGCTTTTGCAGCTATAACATGCATCAAAGGTCCACCTTGAAGTCTTGGGAATACCCATTTATCTATATCTTTTGCATACTCCTCTTTACATAAAATAAAACCACCCCTTGGACCTCTTAATGTTTTATGTGTTGTAGACGTTACAAACTGTGCATAAAGTACTGGATTTGGATAAACACCACCAGCTATTAAACCAGAATAGTGTGCCATATCAACCATAAGTAAAGCACCTACTTCATCTGCAATCTCTCTAAACTTAGCAAAATCTATAATCCTTGAGTAAGCTGATGCACCAGCTATAATCATTTTTGGTTTGTGTTCTTTAGCTAATTTATAAACTTCATCGTAATCTATAAGCTCTGTTTCTGGATTTAAACCATACTGAACAGAGTTGAAGACAATACCTGAAACGTTAACTTTTGCACCATGCGTAAGATGTCCACCATGATCTAATCTCATACCAAGTATTGTATCTCCTGGTTGAAGTTGAGAGAAAAATACTGCTTGATTTGCTTGAGAACCTGAATGAGGTTGGACATTTGCATGATCTGCACCATATATCTGTTTTAACCTTTCAATAGCAAGATCTTCCACTATATCTACATACTCACAACCACCATAATATCTTTTATAAGGAAGACCTTCAGCATATTTGTTAGTTAAAACACTTCCTTGAGCTTCCATTACAGCTTGTGAAGTGTAATTTTCAGAAGCTATCATCTCAAGATGTTCTTGTTGTCTTTCAAACTCTTTTGAAACTGCATTATAAACTTCTAAATCAACTTTTTTTAAATGCTCTAACAATGCTATCCTCCTACATATTTCCTTTTTCAATATCTAATATAAGCTTTACTCTTCTTTCATGCCTTCCACCTTCAAAAGGTGTTTCTAAGAATGTATCTATTATAGCTAAGGCATGGTCTAAACCTATAACCCTTTGACCTAAAGCTAAGACATTAGCATCATTATGGGATCTTGCCATTCTTGCCATAAACTCATTTGTACATAAAGCAGCTCTAATACCTTTTATTTTATTTGCTGCAATAGAAATGCCTATACCTGTTCCACATATTATAATACCAAAATCTGCTTCTTTTGATTGAACACTTTTACCTACTTCTTCACCAAAGTAAGGATAATCAACAGATTCTGGGGAGTATGTTCCTTTATCTATAACTTCATACTTCTTAGATTTCAGATATTCTTTTATCTTCTCTTTATAAAAAAATCCTCCATGATCGCTTCCTATTGCTATTTTCAAAATTCGATCCTCCAAAAAGATTATATTTAATTTTAACATAATTAAGGCTCTTTTATATGATAAAATTTTTAAATTTAAGGAGGTAATTTAATGAGAATAATAGTAACAACACTTTTAATAATATTAAGTTTTAGTTATGGAGAAGAAGATTTAATAAAAGTAGCAAAAACAAAAGTATCTGCAAAAATAAATGAGATAACTTTAAATAAAGCATTAAAATTTTATAATGAAGGACTTTACTTAAATGTTATACAAACAGCTGAAAATTTAATAAAAAAACCTCTTTCAGATATAGATACGGAGCTTGCAAATTTAATTTATGTCCATGCATTGTACAAAAATAGAGAAGAAGAAAAGATGTTTAATTATATAAGAAACTTAAATATGGACAAATTTTCCCAGTATGGGAAGTATAGAATATATCAAATAGCTATGCTGTTATTTTTAGAGAGAAAACATAAAGAAGGAGAAAACTATATATTAGAAAAGTTAGGATTAAATGAAGATAAAAATATAAAATTAGATAACGAAGAAAAGGAAAAAATTATAGAGATTATCCTTAAGGATAAAATTTCTAAAAAAGAAAAAGTAAACGATCTTGTAAGATATAAAGATATTAAGTTTTATGGAGAAAATAGTGAGATTATAAACTACAAAGGTATAGATTTTATTTTAAATAAAAATATATTCAAGCTCGATAAAGATATTCCTATTATTGGAGAATTGTCAATATACATATCAGAAAAGGATCAAACATTACTTGAAATTTCAAAGAAGTTAGGACTTGGCTACTATGAACTTAGAAATGCAAATCCATTAATAGATCCTTTTGATGTAAGAAAAAATCAGATAATTATAGTACCACTTAAAAGAATATTACCTTTTAAGAATTTTGAATATAACGTAATATATATAAATATATATGAAACAAGACTGTACCTACCTATAAAAATAGATGAAGAAAGTTATGTTATAACGTTTCCGATAGGTATAGGAACTGATGAAGCCCAATCTCCTGTAGGAGAGTTTGAAATTTCACAAAAAAGATTAGATCCTGCATGGATACCACCTGAAAGTATTAGAAAAGAGCAACCAGATTTACCAGAGATATTCCCACCCGGACCTGATAACCCTCTTGGTACAAGAGCTATGAGACTTGGAAATACAAACTTTCTTATACATGGAACAAACAAAGAGTATGGAATAGGTATGAGAGTCAGTCACGGCTGTATAAGAATGTACAATGAAGATGTTGAAAAACTTTTTGAAGTTGTTGAGTTAGGAACAAAAGTAGTGTCTCATACATACAGTTACAAAATATATTCAAGTACATTTAAAATTGTTGAAGCATTTGATGAAAATTCTGTAAATGATTTAGAAAAAAGCGGTATAGTAAGTAAAAAATTCTTAAATTTTTACAAAACAAATTTATTTGGAAAAAGTTTTGCAATAAAAGCGTGGTGAGGGTAAAAAATGAATAGAGAAACACTTATAAAATGGGATAAAGAATACTTTTGGCATCCTTTTACACAGATGAAGGTTTACAGAGAAGAAGATAACATAATAGTAGAAAGGGGAGAAGGTAATTATATTATTGATATATATGGGAATAGATATTTAGATGGTGTGGCATCTTTATGGTGTAATGTTCATGGTCATAATCATCCAAAATTAAATAAAGCAATATGGGAACAAGTATCTAAGATAGCTCACTTTACTACACTTGGAACATCAAATATACCAGCTATTAAATTAGCAAAGAGATTAACAGAGATAACACCTAAAAATTTAACAAAAGTATTTTACAGTGAAGATGGTTCCGAAGCTATGGAAATAGCTATAAAAATAGCGTATCACTACTGGCATAATATAGGTTTTAAAGAAAAAAATAAATTTATAACACTTAACGAAGCTTACCATGGAGACACTATAGGAAGTGTAAGTATAGGAGGGATAAATATTTTTCATGAAAAATACAGACCTTTACTTTTTGATGTATACAAATTACCTTCACCTTATTTACAAGCAAAAAAAATAGCTAAAGATGATAAATATCTATCTTATGAAACAACTAAAAAACTCATTGAAGAAGTAGAAGATTTTGTATTTCAGCACCATCAAAGTATAGCTGGTTTTGTCTTAGAGGCTGGAGTACAAGGTGCAGCAGGTATACTTCCTTTTCCAAAAGGATATTTAAAAGAGATAGAAAAAATTTGCAAAGAGTATAACATCTTAATGATTGTAGATGAAGTTGCTACTGGTTTTGGAAGAACTGGTGAAATGTTTGCATCTATCAAAGAAAATATTCAGCCAGATATAATTGCTCTTGGAAAAGGAATAACCGGTGGTTATCTACCTTTAGCAGCAACATTAACAACAGACGATATTTTTAATGCTTTTTTAGGTGAGTTCGGAGAAGCAAAACATTTTTATCATGGACATACCTACACAGGAAATCCTATAGCTTGCAATTTAGCGCTTACAAACATAAATTTATTCGAGGAAGAAAAAACATTAGAAAATGTAAGAAAAAATATAGCTATTTTAGAGGAAAGATTGCAAGAATTTTTAGAGCTAAATCATGTTATTGATGTTAGAAACTATGGACTCATGGCAGGTGTAGAACTTATAAAAGACAAGGAAAAACAAGAAAATTACCCATATGGGGAAAGAATGGGATTTAAAGTTGCAAAAGCTATGTTAAAAAGAGGGATTTGGGTTAGACCATTAGGTGATGTGATGGTAATAATGCCTCCTTTATCCATAAAAGAAGAAGAACTTAACTATTTTATAGACTCTTTAAAAGAAAGTATAATAGAAGTATGTGGAAACTAAAAAAATGATAAAATTATCTTAAAAAAGAGCTAAGGAGGATTTATGAAAATAAGGGTTGCCCATAGTCCAGACTCAGATGACGCTTTTATGTTTTACGGAATAAATATGAAAAAAATTGATACAAAAGGTTATGAATTTATAGATATTTTATCAGATATAGAAACATTAAACCAAGAAGCATTAAAAGGAACTTATGAAGTTTCTGCCATTTCTATTCATGCATTTCCCTATGTAGCAGATAAGTATGCTTTACTATCAAGTGGTGCAAGTATGGGTGATAACTATGGCCCTATGGTTGTTGCAAAAGAAGAATTCGATTTAAAAGAACTAAAAAATAAAGTTATAGCTGTTCCTGGAACTTTAACATCTGCATTTTTAGCTTTGAAACTTTTTGAACCTAACATTAATTATAAAGTTATTTCTTTCGATAAGATTATTGATGCAGTAAAAGAAGGTATAGTAGATGCAGGATTAATTATTCACGAAGGGCAGTTAATATATCAAGAAGAAGGACTAAAATGTTTAGTAGACCTTGGGAAATGGTGGTATGAAAAAACAGGAGGACTTCCACTACCATTAGGCGGTAACGTTATTAGAAAAGATCTTGGAGAAAACGTTATTAAAGAAGTTTCAGAAATTTTAAAGGAGAGTATTAAATACTCTCTAAATCATAGGGAAGAGGCTGTAGAATATGCATTAAAATATGCAAGAGGCATGACAAAAGAAAAAGCAGATAAATTTATTGGTATGTATGTAAACGATTTAACAGTAGATTATGGAGAAAGAGGAAAAAAAGCAATAGAGTTATTTTTAAAAAATGCTTATGATATGAAAATTATACCTTATTTACCTGAAATAATATTTGTTTGAGGTATAAAAAATGAAAATAGTTTATGTAGGTAAAAATGAAGAAAGTTATAATATCCTAAACGAAGTTGCCTCTTTAAGTGATTCTAATGTCATTTTTATTAACTCTATCCAAGAATCTATAGATTTCCTTACAAAAAATAAAGATATCCATGGTGTAATTGCAGAAACAAAGGTAGATAACATACCTTCCTTACAAATAAAAGCTTTTATGAAAAAGGATGAGATATTAAAAGATATTCCTTTTATAATTTTAGCTGAAAACGTCTCAACAGAAGATATTGAATATTATAAAGCAATGGGAGCAGAGGAAGTTTTTGAAATACCTTTTAATCCTTTAGAGATATATTTAGTACTTACAGCTAAACTTAAAGATGTAAAAGGTGAAGAAGTTGTTAAGCAGATCTTACACGAAGCCAAAAAAGATAAATCTATATTCATGAAAATATTAGAGCTTATAAAAAAGCTTTTTGGTAAAGCTTAAAATTGGAAAAGTTCTCATCTTTTGATGATTGGAAAAAAAATTATCAGAAGTTTCCCAAAAAGGTGATACTTGTATTTTAGTAGAAGGTATCAATGATTTTAGAAAATTAAAAAAATATAACATTGATAATATTATAATTTTAAAAGGTCAAAAATACTATGATATCGCTGAAAAAATCTTAAATAACTACGATAAAGCTATTATACTATTTGATTTAGATAAAAATGGAAAGAAAATGACTGAAAAGTTTAGCAGTCTATTAAAAAATGAAGGTTTAGAAGTAGATTTAAGCTTTAGAGATTTTTTAAAAAATCTCAATGTTGAAGAAATAGAAAATCTACCTTAAATAATATAAAATATTTATTTTCAAAAAGAGGTGAAACTTGTTAGCGAAAAGAATTATACCTTGTTTAGATGTTAATAAAGGTAGAGTAGTTAAAGGTGTTAAATTTTTAAATCTAATAGATGCGGGAGACCCTGTAGAGATAGCAAAGGTATACGATGAAGAAGGTGCTGATGAATTAGTATTTTTAGACATAACAGCATCAGCTGAAGATAGAGATATAATATTAGACGTTGTTAGAAAAACTGCAGAAACAGTTTTTATGCCTCTCACAGTTGGTGGTGGTGTAAGAACATTAGAAGATATTAGAAAACTACTTGAAAATGGTGCAGACAAGGTATCTATAAATACAGCAGCAGTTAAAAATCCATCTTTAGTTGAAAGTGCAGCTATTAGATTTGGTTCTTCTACAATTGTAGTTGCTATTGATGCAAAGAAAGTAGATGAAAATAGATGGGAAGTTTATATAAATGGCGGAAGGACACCAACTGGAATAGATGTTTTACAGTGGGCTAAAGCAGTGGAAGATTTGGGAGCTGGTGAAATTTTACTTACATCTATGGATAAAGATGGTACAAAAAGCGGTTATGATATAGAACTTACAAAATTAGTATCAAAATCAGTTAAAATACCTGTAATTGCTTCTGGTGGTGCAGGAAGTATGGAACATTTTTATGAGGCTTTTAAAGAAGGTAAAGCTGATGCATGTTTAGCAGCATCTTTATTTCACTTTAAAGAGATAGAGATAAAAACATTAAAAAGTTATTTAAAAAATAAAGGCATAAGTGTGAGGTTATAGTAATGGGAAAAAAACAAGTTTTAATATACGATACAACATTAAGAGATGGTACTCAAGCTGAAGGTGTAAGTGTTTCTGTAGAAGACAAATTAAGAATAGCTGAGAAACTTGCAGATTTTGGTGTTCATTATATAGAAGGTGGATGGCCTGGTTCCAACCCAAAAGATATGAATTTTTTCACTGAAGCAAAAAAACTTAATTTAAAAAGTACAAAGTTAACAGCTTTTGGCTCTACAAGAAGAGCAAGTTTAAAGGTAGAAGATGACCCTCAGATACAAGATTTAATTAAAGCAGAAACACCAGTTATTACAATATTTGGAAAATCTTGGGATTTACATGTTACAGAAGCTCTTAAAACAACATTAGAAAAAAATCTTGAGATGATTTACGACTCTATATCTTTTTTAAAAAAATATGTAGATGAAGTTATTTTTGATGCAGAACACTTTTTTGATGGATTTAAAGAAAATCCAGAATATGCTTTAAAAGTAATCAAAACAGCAGAAGAAGCTGGAGCTGATTTTCTAATACTTTGTGATACAAACGGAGGCAGCTTACCTATTGATATAGAGCAAGCTTTCAAAAAAGTAAAAGAGTATGACATTAAAGCAAAGTTAGGTATACATGCCCATAATGATTCAGATACTGCTGTATGGAACTCTATAGTAGCTGTTTTAAATGGAGCAATACAGGTACACGGAACAATAAATGGTATTGGAGAACGATGTGGTAACGCTAACTTATGTTCAATAATACCAAACATTTCTTTAAAACTTGGTATAGAAACAATACCAAAAGAAAATATCAGAAGATTAAAAGAGATATCTAATTTTGTTTCTGATATCATAAACATGCCTGTCCATAAAAACCTACCTTATGTTGGAGATAGTGCATTTGCCCATAAAGGTGGTGTTCATGCTTCAGCAGTACTTAAAAATCCAAGAAGTTATGAGCATATACTGCCAGAAGAAGTTGGAAACAAAAGAAAAGTTTTAGTTTCTGACTTAGCAGGAAGAAGTAATATCATATATAAAGCAAGAGAGATAGGTATAGAGATAGATGAAAAAGATGAAAGAATCTCAAAGCTTGTCCAAGAAATAAAAGAGTTGGAAAATCAAGGATACCATTTTGAAGCTGCTGAAGCATCCTTAGAACTTCTTATAAAAAAACATCTTGGAACATTACCAAAATACTTTGATTTAGATGCATATAGAGTTTTAATAGCAAAAAGGTATACAGACTTAACACCCATTTCTGAAGCTACTGTAAGGATAAAGATAGATAACCACTACGAGCATACTGCATCCTTAGGTCATGGTCCAGTAAATGCATTGGATAAAGCTTTGAAAAAAGCTCTTATCTCAAAATATCCAATGCTTTCAGAAATAGAGTTGATAGATTACAAAGTTAGAATTGTTAATGAAAGTAGCGGAACAGCTGCAAAAATAAGGGTTTTGGTAGAAAGTAGAGATAAAAATAGAAAATGGGGTACAGTCGGAGTATCTGATAACATTATAGAAGCATCATGGCAGGCTGTAGTTGATAGTATTGTATACAAATTAATAAAAGACAGCGTGGAGCCAGTTTAAGGAGGTTTGATGACAAATAACCATGTTTACATAAGTGTTATACATTACCCAGCAAAAAATAAAGAAGGTAGGTGGGTTTGCACATCATTTACGACACTTGATTTTCATGATATAGCAAGACCAGCAAGAACATATGAGCTACAAGCTTATTACATAGTCCAACCTTTAGAAGCACAACAATTTATTATAAAAGAACAGTTAAAATACTGGACAGAAGGTTTTGGTTCAACTTTTAATCCTAAAAGGTCTATGGCTGGAAGTATGGTAAGGGTTGTTTCTTCCATAACAGAGATGTTAGAAGATATAAAGAAAGAAAAAGGTAAATATCCAAAACTTATATCAACATCTGCAAAAAAATATTCTCAAACAGTAAATTATAAAGAGATGAGAAGTATTTTGGCAAATAAAGATGAAATTTTTCTTATTCTTCTTGGTACAGGGTGGGGTATACCTGAAGAGTTAGTTACAAGCTGTGATTATATTCTTGAACCAATTTTAGGACCTGGAACATACAACCACCTTTCAGTTAGAAATGCAGCTGCTATTATTTTAGATAGATTATTTTCAATAAATAGAGATGAGGGAGATTAAATGTTTTATCATATATTTTATGAATATTTAGATATAAATCTTTTTAAGTATATTACTTTTAGAGGTTTCTATGCCTTATTTACAGCATTTTTAATTTCTATTATAATAGGTCCATATATTATAAATAGATTGAAAGTATTCCAAAACAAAGAGGGTGGATACGTTAGAGAGTACACACCAGATTGGCACCAAATGAAAAAACACACACCTACAATGGGTGGTGTTTTAATTATAATTGTCGTATTACTTACTTCTTTGTTATGGTGCAGATTAGATAACTTATATATTTGGCTTTTACTTTTTACATTTTTATCTTTTGGAACTATTGGTTTTGCAGATGATTATAAAAAAATAAAAGATAAAAAAGGACTTTCTTCTAAATCAAAGTTTATATTACAGCTATTAGCTTCTTCTATAGTTGCAATAATTCTATATCTATATCCAAAATTTAACACTGTTGTTTATATGCCATTTTTTAAAAATTTGTACTTTGATTTAGAAATTATATATATACCATTTATGATTTTTATAATTGTGGGAGCATCAAACGCTGTAAATTTAACAGATGGTTTAGATGGTTTAGCTATCGGTCCAGCTTTAATATCTATAACTACCTTTGCTGTTTTTGCTTACATTGCTGGTAATGCTGTTTTATCAAAGTATTTAATAGTTTCTTACGTCGAAGGAAGTGGTGAGATTGCGGTATTCTTAATGGCTCTTCTTGGAGCAGGGTTAGGATTCCTTTGGTTTAACTCATTTCCAGCAGAAATGTTTATGGGAGATGGTGGTTCATTATCGATAGGTGCTGTTTTAGGTCTAACATCTATTTTAACAAAACAAGAGTTGGTACTTGCAATTGTTGGTGGTATTTTTGTTATTGAAACTTTATCTGTTATCGCTCAAGTCGGTTATTACAGGTTTACAAGTGGTAAAAGATTGTTTAGGATGGCTCCTATCCATCATCATTTTGAGCTTCAAGGACTTCCAGAGCCAAAGATAGTTGTAAGAGTTTGGATTATATCTATAATTTTATCTATCATCGCACTCTCTACCTTAAAGATAAGGTAGTTATTTTTTAAAAATTTTGGTTGCGTTTTTATAAAACTCTTCCAATTTTAGTTTTACTTCTTTATGGAAATCTAAGGGGTCCATATCTGATAGTATATATATTGCTTCATCAACATTATCTACTAAATATATATTAAATAAATCATCTTTAATAGCATTAAAAACTTCATCATCTAATATAACATTATCTTTATTTCTTAATGGAATTATGACACCTTGTTTACCATCTAAACCTACTATTTTACATATTTTAAAAAATCCTTCAATTTTTTCTTTTATATCTCCTACAGGTTGGACATTTCCATGTTGATCTACTGAACCAGTAACAGCTATAAATTGTTTTAAAGGTATTTCTCCTATTTCAGATAAAACTGCTAAAAGTTCTGCTAAAGATGCACTATCACCTTCCACTTCACCATAAGATTGCTCAAATGTTATACTACATGTTAAAGATAAAGGAATGTTTTTACCATATTTTCTTCCTAAATATCCAGACAATATAAGAACACCTTTATCATGAAACGGACCGCTTAGTTCTACTTCTCTTTCTATATTAAGTATTCCTTTCTCACCTATGTAAGCTGATGCTGTAATTCTACTTGGCTTTCCAAATTGATAATTTCCTACAGAATAAATTGATAAACCATTAGTTTGACCTACAACTTTTTTATCGATATCTACAATAATTTTACCCTCTTTAATCAGTTCAATAATCTTATCTTCTAAAAGATTCTCTCTGTAAATCTTATCTTGAATTACATTTCTTATATCTTTATCTGTTATGATTCCATTAGATACAACGTCTGACTCTCTTAAAATATCTGTTATATGACTAAAATTTAAACTTATCTTTTTTTTATCTTCTGATAATTTTATTAAATATTTAAAAAGTTCAGCTAATCCTTCTGGAGAAACATCTTTTATGTTTTCTGATAATAGAATATTTTTTATTAAAACAGGAAAACCTTTTATTACATTTTCATCAATATAACAACGATCATTAAATTCAGCTTTAACTTTAAATAGCTTTTGAAAATCTTCATCAAAAGATGATAAAAGGTTATAGGTAAACTCATCACCAATTAAAATAAGCTTTACTTCCCCAGGAACTGGATATGGGGTAATTCCTACAGAAGAGTAAAATCCATAAACATCAAAACCATTTATAAAAATTTCTCTATTTTTAAGTGATTTTTTTATTAATTCCCATAAAAAATAGTCTTTTAAAACATCCTTTACATATAAAACTAAAAATCCCCCCCTTGCCCGATGGAAAGATCCTGCTGTTATGTTTTTATGATCAGCATATAAAATACCCATCTCAACTTCAAAATTTACATTACCAAATAGATTTTTTAAATTAGGATTTGTTTCAAAAACAACTGGAGCATGCTCCAATTTGGAGTTATCTACTACGAGATTTACTTTAAATAAATTTATCTGCTTTTTCAATATTGGATAGAATAAAGAGTTTCTATCTGTAAAATTTATCTCTATAAATTTATCAATATTTTTTAAAACATTCTCTTTATGATAATGGAGAAAGTCAACAGCTTCTGGATATTCCTTAAAGTAATTTTCCACTTTAAAATATATACTATTTAATTTATATTTAGAGATTTTCTCTTTAAGCTCATTTAAAGATTCATCAAGTTGGTAATCTATCTCTCTCAACTCTTGTAAATAAGATAAAAATTTATCTTCGAATTTATCTAAATTTTTCTTATAATCCTGATACTGTTTTTCCGTTAAAACATTTAAATTTGTTATATAACTACCATTTATAATAGGAACAAGATTTATATCATATAAAGTTATTAATACTCCTAAATTATAATTTGATGCATCTTTTTTTAAATTTTTCAAGATTTCTTCTCTTTTTTCTTCTGCATTTTTTATTAATCTAACCTTTTCTTCTTCATAATCTTTTCCTTCAAAAACTTTATAGATTTCTTTTTTTAATCTCTCTAATATTTCATTTATCATTATTTCTAATTTTTTACCTAAGCCTGATTTTACAAGTAAAACTTTTGGCTTATAGATATCTTCGAAATTGTGGTAGTAAATGATATCTTCAGGTACTGGTAAATTTTTTGAAAACTCTTCAAGTTTTTTCTTTGTAAATAATGTCCTTCCTAAACCTTCTTCTCCAGAAACATAGATATTATAACCTTCATGTTTTACAGATAGACCTGTTTGAAAAGCTTTTTCTACTCTATCTTGAGAAAAAAATATAGGTTTAGCTTCGTAATCTTTTGTAGACTTATCAAACTTAATATCAATAATAAGCTCGTTATAATCTAACTTTTTTACATCCATCTATGTTATCCTTAACTCTATAATAAATTCTGCTCCTTCATTTAAAGGTATAGCTTTTATAGTTCCTTTATGTTTTTCTATTATCTCTTTTGTTATACTAAGACCTAATCCACTGCCTTTTGGTTTTTTAGAAAAATATGGCATAAATATCTTATCTATGTCTGCTAAATCAATACCCTTTCCATTATCTTTAAACGTTATTACTATTCTATCGTTACTTTTATTTACAATAATGTTTAACTGTGTTGCTTCTTCAAAACTATTTTGAACTATATTTGTAAAAGCTTGTTTCATCAATTTTTTATCACATTTAATTATAATATTACCACTACAATTTAGTATTACTTTAAAATTCGGTGAATTATAACTATCAGATATTTCTTTGAGAAGTTGGCAAATATCTATGTTCTCATAATCTAAATTAGAAAGTGTACTACCAAACTGATTAAACTCCCTTACTAGATTTGCTAAATGATCTGCTTCTGATATTATAATATTAACAGAGTTTTCTAATATTTCTGGAAAATTTGGGTTTTCTTTTTTATAACTTCTTAGTATCCTTTCTGCTGAGAGTTTTATAGGGGTAAGTGGATTTTTTATTTCATGTGCAATTCTTTGAGCTACCTCTTTCCACATCTGAAGTTTTTGAGCATGTATAATATTTGTAATATCATCAAAGACAATAACGTAACTTTTATCTTTAATATTTTTTATTTTAAAAAGTAATGTCCTGTTGTCATAGCTTACAATCTGTTCTTTACTTTCACTAAGATTTATATTAAGGAACTGTAATAAACTTTCTATATCCTTTTTCAAGAATTTAGATACTTTATCAGAAAGTATTTCTATAGCTGATTTATTCATATTCTCTATAATTCCTTCTTCATTTGAGTATATTACACCTGCATTGATATTGTTTAGTGTAGCTTCTAAGTACTCTTTATTTCTTTTTAATGTCAAATTCCTCTCTTCTAATTTCTTATATAAACGGTTTAATCTATCAACCATTCTATTAAATTCATATACTAAAATACCAAACTCATCCTTAGATTTTAAATTTATCTTTACAGAAAGGTCTCCTTCTGATAGTCTTTTTGCTCCTTCTACCAGTGCTTCTACAGGATTTGTTATGTTTTTTACTATGTACCTGCTAAACCATATTGTTGCAAATATTATAAATATTGTTATTGTTAGTAAAATAAGGATATATCCAATTCTAATTGGTGATTTATAATATCTTAATTCGTTATACACTTTTAAAATAAGTGAAGTATCTTGTTTTGATAGATATAAGTACTTTGGAAACTCATAAACAAGTAGAGCTTTTCTTTCATCTTTAAGTTTTTCATTCAACACTATTTTATTTTCATAAAAGCTAAATCCGTCTTTATAAAGAGCGTCAAAAACTTCTTTATCGTATGGACTACCATAAAACTCTACTAATCTGTTATCTTTGTCATAGATTGAAGCTGTTTTTAACCCTAAAACTTCTACAGCTTCTTTACAACCAATATATCCATCATCTAAAAGTTTAAAAACGTTTAAAACCCATTCTTTGCTTGATTCTATATTTTGGACTACGATATTGTCAAGTTTTCCTAAAGCTTCTCCTACCTTTCCAGAAAACCAAAGGTTAGTAGCACTTGATATAATAGAAACTGAAACTGTAAAAAGTATCAATGACGGAATAACAACAAGAGATATAAAAATCAATGTAAGTTTTATTTTTAATTTTCCTTCCCTAAACTCTTCAAATAATACTTTTATGAGATATCTAAGTGTGTAAGCAAAAATAATTATAAAGAATACAACATCAACATTTAAAATAAATAAAAAAAGATATGGGTTTATAACATCACTAACTTTTATTAGCTTACTGTATATATAGTAATTCCCTGCTATAAATAAGACTAGAGATAAAAAAAGTATTATAAAGTTATAACTTACTGATTTAAAAGGAAGTTTCATTTTTAATTTAACATTATCTTAATAAATCTTTTGGTCTTTCTCCTATATAATCTATATCTTTTTCTTCATCAAGTCTTCTAAAAATTATTCCTTCCGTAAGTTCTTCATAAGCATGGGCTACAAGTCCAGGTACTCTACCTATTATAAAAAATCCCTTTCCTAATCGCCAATCAAATCCCATATCTGATGTTATCGCAGCAATAGCACCATCAACATTTAAAACTAACTTCTTACCTTTAATTTTAAAGATAGTACCTTCTAATGCTACAGCAAATTCACAATGTTTTCCATAAAAACCCAAATCTTTTGCTAAGGTTAAAAGTTTTTTTGACCTTGGATCAAAATCTTTATAGTATTTATGTCCAAAACCTGAAACCTTCCATTTTTCTTCTACTATCTTTTTTGCTAATCTTTCTGCTAAACCATCTATATCTTCCTCATCTTTAGTATACTCTTGTAAAAATTTCATAGCATCTTCTAACGCTCCACCATGATAATCTCCAAAAGCTAAAATACCAGTAGCAACGCCTACATGTAAAGGATTTCCACCAGATATTACATTTCGTAATGCAATTGTAGAAGGTGGTGCAACACCATGATCTATTACTGCTGTAAATATAGCATCAAACATTTTTTTCTCTGATTCAGAAGGTAACTTTCCTTTTAAAAGTAAATATATACTTTCTGAAAAAGATAATGTTCCTATCATCTGTGTTAAAGGATAACCTCTTATATATGTTTCTTCTTTTGTATTTAGTGTTATTCTTGTTTTCCACTTTCTATCCATCCTATTTCTCCTATATTCTTTACAATAAAATCAGGATTTAATGATCTGGCAAGTTCTTTATTCCCATAACCATGTAAAACAAGACATGTATATATTCCAGCATTTTTTCCTGTTAAAACATCCGTTTCACTATCTCCTATAATAATAGAACAGTTTTTATCTACATTCAACTTTTCAAGTGTATAGTACACCGGTAAAGGATTTGGTTTTTTTTCTTTTGTTGTATCTGCACCTACTACAATATCTATTAAATCTAAGACCTTTAAAGAACTTAGTATTCTTTTAGATATATCTTCGTACTTATTTGTAACTACCGCTATCTTTTTTGATTTAGTTTTTAAATATTCTAAAATATCTTCTATCCCACTATAAAGTTTTGAATAAACAACGGGATTTTGAAAATAAAACTCTCTAAAGTATTCTAAAGCTTTTTCTTTTATCTCTTGACTTTCTTCAGGTATTAAATCATCTATAAGTTTTTTTGCACCATAACCTACTTTACAAATTACTTGATCTTCACTGAACTTCTCAAGACCAATTTTTTCCATAGCATAGTTAACAGCTAAAGCTATATCTTTTCCAGAATCTAAAATAGTACCATCTAAATCAAATATATATAAATCAAACTTTCTCATTCTAATTTAAATTCTTTATATTTTTGCTTAATCTTATCTATCCATCGTTCTTCTTGAATATTTATAACATCTTGTGTTGAACTTTGATAATTACCTACTAAAATATAAACTTCTTCATCATCTTTAATTAAACCTAAATTTTCTCGAGCTAATTTTTCTACATAAAAAGGATCTGTTTGAATATATTTTATCGTTTTTTCTATTTCTTTATTTTCTTTTTGCATATCGTTTATTTGCAATAAAAGTTCATTTCTTACTTTAACTTTTTCAATGTATCTAAATATGTTATTGTCTCCAAAGAAGATAGTGTATATTACAAACAAAGTACTAAAAAAAGCCGTGAGCTTAAGCCCACGGTCTAATAGTTTATTTTCATTAAAATTGGAATTTCTTAAAGACTTCCTTTCCTTTAAATACTGCGCTTTCACCTAATTCTTCCTCTATTCTAAGTAATTGGTTATACTTAGCTATTCTATCAGTCCTTGAAGCAGATCCTGTTTTTATCTGTCCTACATTTGTTGATACTGCCAAATCAGCTATAAAAGTATCTTCACTTTCTCCTGATCTATGGGACACTACTGCAGTATAGTTATTACTTTTTGCCATTTCTATCGCATCTAACGTTTCGGTTAAAGTACCAATTTGGTTTAATTTTATCAACACAGAATTAGCAACAATATTTTTAATACCTTCTTTTATTATTTTTGGATTTGTTGTAAATAAGTCATCTCCAACAAGTTGAACTTTATTTCCTAATGTTGCTGTTAAGTTTTTCCAACCTTCCCAGTCATTTTCAGCAAGTCCATCTTCAATAGAAATAACAGGATAAGTTCCAACAATTTCTTCATAAAGAACAACCATATCATCACTTGTAAGTTCTCTTTTTTCAAAAAGATATTTACCGTCTTTGTATAACTCAGATGCTGCACAATCAAGAGCTAAAAGTATATCTTCTCCTGGAACATAACCAGCTTTTTCTATAGCTAACATAAGCATATCTAAAGCTTCTTTTGTTTCTCTTAATGCAGGTGCAAAACCACCTTCATCTCCAACGTTTGTTGAATAACCTTTCTCTTTTAAAACAGATTTTAATGTATGAAATACTTCAACACCTGCCCTTAACGCTTCTTTAAATGAACCACCACAAACAGGAACTATCATAAACTCTTGAAAGTCTAACTCGTTATCTGCATGTACTCCACCATTTATAACATTCATAAGTGGAACAGGTAAAACCTTTGCATTTGCTCCACCAAGATATTTATACAATGACATCTCTTTTTCAAATGCTGTAGCCCTTGCAACAGCCAATGAAACTGCCAAGATAGCATTTGCACCAAAATTAGATTTATTTTCAGTTCCATCAGCTTCTATCATAAGTTTATCTATTCTTACTTGATCTTCTGAATCTTCACCAACGACTATATCAGCTATCTTTGTATTGATATTTTCAACAGCTTTTAAAACTCCTTTTCCTAAAAATCTTTTTTTATTTCCATCTCTAAGCTCTAAAGCTTCATTTTCTCCTGTAGAAGCACCACTTGGTACTATAGCTGAAGCAGAAATTCCACTCTCCAATACAACAGTAGCCTCTACTGTAGGATTACCACGAGAGTCTAAAACCTCTCTTCCAAAAATATCTACTATTATAGACATCTTATAACCTCCTTTTAAAGTCTATGGTATGCAGCTATAGCAGCAGCAATAGCAGCTGCTAAATCTTGTGT
Organism: Sulfurihydrogenibium sp.; assembly: GCA_037442825.1. Lineage (GTDB taxonomy): Bacteria > Aquificota > Aquificia > Aquificales > Hydrogenothermaceae > Sulfurihydrogenibium. Next base: position 53,048 of record JBBIPN010000002.1, read on the forward strand.
ACTTTTTGTTTCTTTCTTTAAATCAAATTTAGGTAATTTTTCCTCTATATATCTTGTTGTAAATTTGCCTATTTTAAAATCTTCATCCCTAACAATAGCCCTCAAAAGTGGTAAGTTTGTTGGTACTCCTCTTATTATAAATTCATCTAAAGCTCTTCTTGCTCGATTTACAACATCCTTCCAAGTAAGACCCCAAACAGAAAGTTTTGCAATCATAGAATCATAGTAAGGTGGTATAACATAATCTTTGTATACAGCTGCATCTACCCTAACACCAGGCCCACCTGGTGAATGGTATGAAGTTATTAATCCAGTAGATGGTGCAAAGTTTTTCGTTGGATCTTCTGCATTAATTCTAAATTCTATCGCATATCCTCTCATTGATATATCTTCTTGTAAAAATGGGAGTTTTTGACCTTCTGATATTTCTATCATTTTTTGGACTATATCTATACCTGTTACCATTTCTGTAACTGTATGTTCTACTTGCAAACGTGTATTCATCTCAATAAAATAGAAATTATCATTTTCATCTACTAAATATTCAATAGTACCTACATTTTCATAACCTACTTTAAACATTGCTTTAACAGATGTTCTATATAACTCCTTTTTAACTCCTTCACTTAAAGAAGGAGACCTTGCTATCTCAACTATTTTCTGATGTCTTCTCTGTATAGAACAGTCCCTCTCTCCTAAATGAACTACATTCCCATATTTGTCTGCCATAATCTGTATTTCTATGTGCCTTGGATTATCTATATACTTCTCTATAAAAACATCTCCTTTACCAAAGAATTTTTTAGCTTCATTGAATGCTGATTTAAAAAGGTCTTCAAATTCTGAAGCTGTCCTAACGATACGCATACCTCTTCCGCCACCACCGTAGGCAGCTTTTAAGATTACTGGATATCCTATCTCATCTGCAATTTTTTTAGCAACATTTATATCAGATATAGGTTCATCACTACCTGGGAGGACAGGTACTCCAAGTTCCTTCATTTTTCTTTTTGCTGCTATTTTATCTCCAAAGAGAGCTATATGCTCTGGTTTTGGACCTATAAATGTAATTCCTTGTTTTACACAGTATTCTGTAAACTCTGGATTTTCAGATAGGAAACCATATCCTGGATGTATAGCATCACATTTTGTTTGCTTTGCCAAATCTACTATTCTAAAATAATTTAGATAAGCTTGAATAGGGTCTCCCGGTATTAGATAAGATTCGTCAGCCTTTTTTACATATATACTTTTTGCATCAGCTTCAGAGTAAATTGCTACTGTTTTTATATCAAGCTCTTTACATGCTCTTATGATCCTTGTAGCAATCTCCCCCCTGTTTGCAATTAAAACCTTCTTAATCTTTTTTATTGAAGGTTTTTCTTTTTTCATACTAAATCACCTTCCATATTTTCTATAAAAGCTTCATGTAATGTTCTTACAGCAAGCTCTGCATATTTCTCGTCTATTAATACTGATATTTTTATTTCAGATGTTGAGATTGCATAAATATTTATTCCTTCTCTTGCTAATATTTCAAACATTTTACCTGCTGTTCCAGAATGTGTTTTCATCCCAAGCCCAACAACAGATACTTTTGCAATTTTATCATTTCTTTCTACTTCTTCAGCACCAATTTCTTTTGCTACTTCTCTCGCTATCTCTTCTGCTATATCTGCATCTGTCTTATTAACAGTAAATGATATATCTGTATAACCTTTATGGGAAACATTTTGAACAATCATGTCTACAACAATATTTCTATCTCCTAAAGCTTTAAATAGTTTTGCAGCAACACCAGGCTTATCAGGAACTCTAACAACTGTTATTCTTGATTCTTTTAATTCATGGGAAATACCCCTAACTACCATTTTTTCCATCTCTTCATTTTCCTCCATTATCCAAGTTCCTTCTTCATCATTAAAAGAAGATCTGACATGAATTTTTACACCATACTTAGCTCCAAATTCAACAGATCTAATTTGCATAACTTTAGAACCAAGGGAAGCCATTTCCATCATCTCTTCATATGATATAACTGGTATCTTTCTTGCATTTTCTACAATCCTTGGGTCTGCTGTAAATACACCAGATACATCTGTATATATCTCACATACATCTGCGTTTAATGCAGCTGCTAAAGCAACAGCAGAAGTATCAGAACCTCCCCTACCAAGTGTAGTAATATCTCCACCTTCTGTTACACCTTGAAAACCGGCAACTATAACTACCTTACCTTCATCAAGATGTTTTTTTATTCTATGGGTCTCAATCTTCTTTATTCTTGCTTTTGTAAAAATATCGTTTGTTATTATAGGTACCTGCCAACCTGTTAAACTAATAGCATCAATACCAAGTTCTTTCAAGGCTATAGCTACAAGCCCAATAGCTACCTGCTCACCAGTAGAAACAACCATATCTTGTTCTCTTGGATCAGGTCTATTAGATAACTCCCTGGTAAGTCCTAACAGTCTATCTGTTTCTCCAGTCATAGCAGAAGATACAACTACAACCTGATTCCCTGCATCAACAGCTTTTTTTATTTTCTTTGCAACATTTTTTATCCTTTCTATTGTACCTACAGACGTACCACCATATTTTTGAACTATTAAAGGCAAACAGAAGTACCTCCAACAATATTTTTTTGATTTTATTATAACATACATTAAAAATGTTAAAATATTTTTATGATTATTCTTTTTTCTACAAAAAATGGTTGGTTTAAAGAAGAAGGATTTTATAAATTTAAAAAGCCCTCTTTAAAAATTAAATACTATAAAAATAGATTAATAGTAAATGATAAAATAATCAAAACATCAAACCCTATTAAAATTATAGAAAAATTTCTAAAAAATAACTATGCTTTAGGTTTTATAAGTTATAACTTTACTCCTTACATAAAAACTAAAAAAGATGATTTAAACCTTCCTTTGATATACTTAAATATTTATAGATCTTTTGAAAAAGTAGATTTACAAATATATAACAACGTAGATTTCAAAATAAAAAGTATAAAATTTAACACAAAAAAGACAAACTTTATTCAAAAAGTAAAAAAAGTTAAAGAGTATATTCGTGAAGGTGATATATACCAAGTAAACATATCTCATCGTATAGATTTAGAAGGATTTTTTCAGCCTTTTGAAATTTTTAAAAATTTAGTTAAAATTCAACCAGCACCTTATATGATGTTTATTAAAGATAAAGATTTTTCAATTATATCTGGTTCAATGGAACTATTCCTTGAAAAAAATGGAAATATAATAACTTCAAAACCTATAAAAGGAACGCGAAAACGTGGAGAAAATGAGATAGAAGATAAAAAACTAGAAGAAGAACTAAAACTTTCTGAAAAAGAAAGGGCTGAAAACCTTATGATAACAGATTTAATGAGAAATGATATTGGCAGAATATCTAAATCCGTAAATGTTGAAAATTTATTTAGTGTAGAAGAATATAGTACACTTTATCAAATGGTTTCTACAGTTAAAGGTGTTTTAAAAGAAGGTATTTCTCTAAAGGATATTATTTTAAACACATTTCCTCCCGGGTCTGTAACTGGAGCTCCAAAAATTAGAGCTATAGAAATTATAGATGAACTAGAAGATAAAAAACGTAGTTTATACTGTGGTTCTACACTTTTAATAAAACCAGATGGTGATTTTATTATGAGTGTAGCTATTAGACAGATTATATTTAGAAATCAAAAAGCATATTTATACGTAGGTAGCGGAATTGTTTGGGATTCTGATGAAATAAAAGAGTATGAAGAAACACTCATAAAAGCTAAAGCAAGTTTAAAAGCTTTTAATATAAATGATTTAGATAGTTTAAAACATTTCTAAAATCTGGGGGAATATCTGCTCTGATATTTATATTTGTATCTTTAAATGGATGTTTTAATATCAACTGATAAGAATGTAACATCTGTCTACTAACTCTTTTTAAAAGATTGTTTTCTATTTTTTTAACACCATAAACTTTATCACCTACAATAGGATGTCTTATAGATGCTAAATGTTTCCTAATTTGATGTTTTCTACCTGTTTCTATACTTACTTGAAAATAACTAAAACCATTTCCCTTTTTTAGAAGCTTAAGATGTGTTATAGCTTCTTTCCCATCTATCTCTTTATTTATTGTAAAATGTTCAAATGTAGCTTCATTGTGTGAGATGGCAAGATATATTTTATAAACATTTTTATCTTCCCAAATTTCTTTAAATTTCTCAAAGATTTTATAATCCTTTGCAAATAAAAGAACTCCTGATGTTTCTTTGTCTAATCTATGAATAGCTTTTATTTTTTCATTCTTAAACTTTTTCCTCAGAATATCTTCCACTGAATTTTTTTCCCTATCACTAACAATATTTGGTGGTTTATTGACTGCTAATATATATTCATCTTCATAAATTATAGGTATATTTTTTTCTTCTTTTGAAATGATTATCTCAACAATATCTCCTAATTTTAGATTATGGGAAGATATCCAAACTCTCTTATTGTTTACAATAACATTTCTACTATCTATCAAATCTTTAGCTTGATTTTTTGATATATTTAAACTTTCTGAAACAAAATCCTTTAGTGTTTTTGGTGTTTTTACTATAAATTTTTTAATCATTTATTTTCATTAAATAGTATTTTCTAACTTGGTTAAAAAAGTTTGCATTTTCTTTATAATCTAAGTAAGTCCATATTAATGATTGAAATGTTTTATGATGGTATAAAAGTTGTAATTCCCCATAAACACCATCACCTATGTAGACTCTTGAGCCTCTATCTTTTCTACTTAAAGCTACAACCTGATACTCATCTACAAAAACCGGATCTATATTAACAGTTCTATTGTTATTTTCTTTAAGACTATCTTCAAGATTTTCAGAAAACTTTTTTATCTTAATGCTATCTTCTTTATCTATAATTTTATCAAAAGCTATAAACTTCTTTATCAAATTTTGACCCATCTCTTTTTCATAGTAGTGGGAGTAATCTAATATAAACTCATCTGTTTGAAAAACTACTTCACCAAAATTTTCTTTTAATTTTTCTATAGCAAAATTAAATTTTTCTACTTTTTCTTTATTCCACATAACTGCAAATACAATGAAAGCTTTATTTTTCAATGTTTCTTTTCACCTTTTGCCATCCTTATTGCATGTTTTAAAAGTGGCGAAATCATTATTAAATTATCTCTTACTCCTCCAGTACTTCCAGGAAGGTTAATTATTAATGTGTTATTTCCTGCTATACCACATACAGCCCTTGAAAGTAAAGATTTTGGTGTAAACTTTATACCTACTATTCTCATAGCTTCTGAAAATCCTATCATCTCTTTTTCAATAACTTCTTTTGTAGCTTCTGTTGTGTTATCCCTCTTACTAAAACCAGTTCCACCTGTTGTAAAAATAATATCCACTTTATCAACTAAAGATTTTAATTTTTCAACAATCATATCTTTATCATCTGGAAGGATCGTATAATCTACAACCTTTCCATTAAACTTATTCTCTATAATATCTATAGCTACTTTTCCACTTTTATCTTCAGCTTCATTTTTATAACAAGAATCACTAAGTGTTATAACAGCACAGTTTAGTCCAGATAAATCTTCTTCATAATCTGATTTTCCACCTTTTTTAGATAGAAGTTTTATATCCGATATAACCATATTCTTATCAAAAGCTTTACACATATCATAAACATTTAGCAATGCAGCTGATACAGCTGTTAAAGCTTCCATCTCAACACCAGTCCTACCTATACATCTAACAAAAGACTTAGCATATACCCCATCTTCATGAAGTTCAACTTCTACAAAAGCTTGATCTATCATTATTGGATGGCAGAATGGTAAAATTTCTGGAGTTTTTTTTGCACCAATCATTCCAGCCATCATAGAAGCAGTTATAACATCACCTTTAGGAATTTGTTTATTTTTAATCATCTCAACAGTTTTTTTATCTAAGTATATCTTGCCTTCAGCTGTAGCTTCCCTTATAGTTTCAAACTTTACAGAAACATCTACCATTTTCATTTCTCTAATCCTCCATACTATGTTATAAGTTCAAAAATTCCTTTTTCAAAATTATAGTTGTAAACATCTCCAGTTTCAATGATAAAATACCAACCGTAAATATTTAATTTTCCATTATCAAACTTTTCTTTTATAAAAGGGTATGTTAGTAAATTTTTTATTTGATTTACTATATTTAGCTGTTCTATTACCATCTCTAATTTAAGTTCATCATTTTCATTGCATAAGTTTTTAGCTACTTCAACAGCTGGTTTTAGAAGCTCTATCCATTTTTCAACATGAGGTGCATTTTTTAGTATCTCTTTATTAGTTGCAGCATAACAACCACCACAGTTAGTATGTCCACATACTACAATATTTTTAACATTTAAAAATAAAACAGCATATTCAATTGCTGAGGTAGCAGCAACATAATCTTGAGTATCCCTGTAAGGTGGTACAACGTTAGCTATATTTCTTACAGTAAAAAGTTCTCCTGGTAAAGAATTTGTTATTAAATCAGGAATAACTCTTGAATCAGAACAACCTATAAATAAAGTATGGGGATTTTGTTTATTTCCTAACTTTTCAAATATTTTTCTATATTTTTCAAAATCTTCATTTTTAAATTTATATATTCCTTCAAAAAGCTTCTTTCCCAATTTGTCCCCCTAAACAACTACATATATTTCCTTTAAATTTCTTCCTTCTTCTGCCCAGTCTAAACCATATCCAACAACAAATTTATCAAGGATCTCAAATCCAACAAAATCAGCGTTAAAATCAACTTCCCTCCTTTCTTTTTTATCAAGTAATACACATGTTTTTAACATCTTTGGCTCTCTTAAGGATAAAGCTTCTACTAATGCTTTTAATGTCCTTCCCGTATCAATAATATCATCAACAATTAAAATATTTTTACCTTTTATATCAACAGACATATCTTTTATAAAAATAACTTCACCAGAACTTTCCATACTTGTTTTATAAGATGATACCTGCATAAAATCAATATAAACTTTCCCTTCTAAATTTCTTACTAAATCTGCAAAAAACATAAAAGAACCTTTTAAAATACCAACTACATACAACTCTTCACCTTTAAAATTAGAGTTTATTTCTTTTGCTAACTGGGTCACTTTATTTTGAATATCTTTTTCACATATTAGAAGTTCCAAAGGTCTACCTTTAATGTCCATCATAACTCCTTTTTCATTAGTATAGCATCATCACCATTTGAATAATATTTTTCTCTAAAACCATATTGGGAAAATCCAAACCTTTTATAAAAATTTATAGCCTTTAAATTGTTTACAGAAACTTCTAAATAACAGGTTTTAATATTGTTATCTTTCATAGTTTTTAAATAAAATTCCATTAACATTTTACCATAACCTTTATTTTGAAACTCTGGCTTCAGTGCTATAAGTAAAAGTTCTGATTCATCAAAAAATAAAGAAAAACTTAGAAATCCAATAGTCTGGTTTTCAAATTCTAAAACTGTAGGATTATTTATTTCATCAAAAAATAAATCTCCAAAATCTTTTTTAAATATATCATAAAGTAAATTTTTTACTATAGATTTGTCTTTATCTTCTAACTTTCTAAAAGCTATACTCTCCAATTTTTTCTGGTTTTTCTTGCCAAGAAAGTTTTCTACTTAGAATTACTTTAACTTTATCAAAATCTGAAGCAGTGGAAAACTCTATAACTTTTTCTTTTCCATAATTTAATGAATCTTTTGGTAGTAAAGTATAACCATCACTGTACACTTGATTACCATCTTTAAAAAGAAATATATCTATGTAATATTTTGGATTTCCGTGATCTGCTGTTGGAACATTATGTGGAACTTTCTTGTTTAATATTTTTACAACCAAAATAGAACCATTTTTTTCAACTTTCACGTCAAAAAACTCAGGTTTTGATTTTGGTACTATAAAACCATGATGATGTATCTCTTTTGGCATATGCATATAACTAAATGGAAACTTTTGAATTAGCCTACCTTTCTCTGGAGGCATATGACATTGTTGACAGTTTTTATCAGAGTTTACAGTTTTCCACTGTTTGAATGTCTCTTGATGGCAACCTGAACATATTTCTGCTTTTGTGTATTGTAAGTCCTGTGTAGATGGATGTGGTGGTGAAAATACATCATAAGGTCCATGCATAGATTTAGTTGAATCTCTAAAGTGGCAAGCTACACAGTTTACCCCATCTTCTCTGTGGAAATCTCTTAAAGTTGGTTTTCCTGAAACTGTTATTTCATAAGGAGCATGACAAGAAAGACATTTTTCTTTTGAATAATTTTCACTTGTCCTTTTAAATTCTGGGCTTATCCATGCTTGAGCATGTCTCGATTCTTTAAACTGCTTATATATCTCTTCATGACATTCAGCACATCTTTTTGCTATAGGTCTCTCTAATAAATCTTTTTCTTGAAAAACTTCATTTAATTTATCACAGGATGTTATAAATAAAAACATTACTAAAACTAAATATCGCACGATAAATCCTCTTCTATTATATGACCAAGTTTATCTTTCTTTGCCTTTATATACTTTTCATTATGTGGGTTTGTGCCAGTGAAGATTGGAATTCTTTCTACAATCTCTAAACCAAATCCTTCTAATGCAACTATTTTTCTTGGGTTGTTTGTCATGAGTTTCATCTTTCTAACACCTAAATCTAAAAGTATCTGTGCACCTGTTCCAAAATCTCTTAAATCAGATTGAAAACCAAGTTTATGGTTTGCCTCAACTGTATCATAACCTAAATCTTGTAAGCTATATGCTTTTATCTTATTTACTATACCTATTCCTCTTCCTTCATGTCCTCTCATATAAACTAACACACCTTTTCCTTCTTCTGCTATCTTCTTTAATGCCAGATGAAGTTGATTTTGACAATCACATCTAAGAGA
>JBBIPN010000003.1:0-38296 GCA_037442825.1 Sulfurihydrogenibium sp.
AACAGTAGAGTTGATGGTACCGGTAGCGATGGAAGATCAGATGAGATTTGCTATCAGGGAAGGTGGTAGAACAGTAGGTGCTGGTGTTGTTACTAAAATAATTGAGTAATGTGAGGATTAAAGATGAAGGAAAAAATCAGGATCAAATTAAAAGCTTTTGATCATAAAGTTTTAGACCAATCTGTAAAACAAATTGTAGATACTGTTAAAAGAGGTGGTGGCCTTGTAAAAGGTCCCGTCCCTTTACCAACTAGAGTAAGAACTTGGTGTGTACATCGTTCACCACACAAGTTTGAACAATCAAGGGAACATTTTGAAATGAGAATTCATAAAAGATTAATTGAAATTGAAAATGCAACACCTCAAACAATAGAGGCTTTAATGGATATAAGCCTTCCTGCAGGTGTTGACGTTGAAATTAAATTAAGTTAAAAGGAGAGATCGCAATGCCAAAGGGCATAATTGGAAAAAAGATAGGAATGACAAGAGTTTTTATCAATGGTAAATCTATACCAGTTACTGTTATTCAAGCTGGGCCTTGTAATGTTGCTTACTTAAGAAACGAAGAAAAAGATGGATATAACGCTGTTGCAATAACTTTTGGTGAGAAAAAAGAGAAAAATACACCAAAGCCATTACTTGGTATTTTCAAAAGAGCTAACATTAAACCTGCTAAGGTAATTAAAGAGTTTCCTTTAAAGGAAGGAGAAACATTAGAGTTAGGTCAAGAGATTAAAATAGAAGATGTTTTTGAAAAAGGTGACTTAGTTGATATTACTGGTAAATCAAAAGGTAGAGGATTTACTTCTGTAATGAAAAGATGGGATTTTGCAGGATTTCCAAGATCTCACGGTCATAGATACCATAGAGCAGTTGGTTCTATTGGTTGTAGAACAGAACCAGGTAGAGTATGGAAAACAAAAAGAATGGCAGGACATTACGGAAATGAAACTATAACTGTTTTAGGTTTAGAAGTAGTTGATATTATTCCAGAAAAAAACGTTATACTTGTTAAAGGTTCTGTTCCAGGTGCACCAAATTCAATTGTATTTTTAAAGCAAAGCGCTATTTCAGATAGAAGAAAAGGTAAATTAAAATTAGCTAAATCAAAAGCAATGTATTGCTAAACTCTAAATTAAGAGGTGAATTAGATGGAATTTAATGTAGTAAACAATAAAAACGAGACAGTAGGAAAAGTTAATTTAAAAGAAGATATTTTTAAAACAGAAGTAAACCAAGGTACAGTTTGGGAAGTAATAAAATGGCATTTAGCTGCAAAAAGGGCAGGTACTGCAAGTACTAAAACAAGAGCCGATGTTGCAGGTTCAAATAGAAAAATATATTCTCAAAAAGGAACAGGAAGAGCAAGACACGGTGATATCAAAGCAAACATATTTGTTGGTGGTGGTGTAGCTCATGGGCCACATCCAAGGGACTATTACTTTTCACTTCCTAAAAAAGTTAGAAAAAAAGTATTAAAAGGTGTTTTAACTTATAAATTAAATAATAATGAGCTTATAGTGGTTGAAGATTTTAATTTTGATACTCCAAAAACAAAAAATGCTATAGAAGTTTTAAAAAGTTTTGGTTTAGACCATTCTAAAGTTTTATTGGTACTTCCAGAAAAAATAGAAAATGTAATTAAATCCTTTAGAAATATCCCAAAAGTAAAAATATTAGTTGCTGAAGGGTTAAACTCATACGATTTATTAAATAGTGAGAAAGTAATAGTGTTTAAATCTGCTTTAGAAAAGATTCAAGAGAGGTTGGCACAATGAGAACTCCATACGATATAATCATAAAACCAGTATTAACAGAAAAAGCTGTAAAAGATAATGAAAAAAACAATACATTGGTATTTGAAGTTGCAATGGATGCAAACAAATACCAAATAAAAAATGCTGTAGAGCAAATATTCAATGTTAAAGTTGAAGACGTTAGAACAGTTATAGTTAAACCTAAACCAAAAAGATTTGGTTTTAGGTCTTCAGGATTTAAAAAAGCTTGGAAAAAAGCTATCGTTAAAGTTAAATCAGAAAAACCAATAAACATAGCTGAATTAGTATGAGGTGATAGAAAATGGGCGTTAGAAAATTAAAACCAGTCACAAACGGTACAAGACACTCAATTTTATATGATTTTGCAGAAATTACAAAATCAGAACCAGAAAAATCTTTAGTAGAACCATTAAAAAAGCATGCTGGAAGAAATAACCAAGGTAGAATAACTGTAAGACATAGAGGTGGTGGTCATAAGAGACTATATAGAATTATTGATTTCAAAAGGGATAAGTTTGGTGTTCCAGCTAAAGTTGCTGCAATAGAGTATGACCCAAACAGATCAGCAAGAATAGCACTTTTACACTATTTTGATGGTGAAAAAAGATATATTATATGGCCAGAAGGATTAAAAGTAGGAGATATTGTAAAATCTGGTCCAGATGCAGAGATTAAAGTAGGGAATGCTTTACCACTTGAAAATATACCAGTAGGTACGTTAGTACATAACATTGAACTTACACCTGGAAAAGGTGGACAGCTTGTTAGATCTGCTGGTATGTCAGCTCAGATATTAGGTAGAGAAGGAGATTACATCCAAATAAGATTACCTTCTGGTGAAATTAGATTAGTTTATAAAAAATGTATGGCTACAATTGGTGCTGTAGGTCTTGCAGAACACGAGTTGATTGAACTTGGTAAAGCAGGTAGATCTAGATGGTTAGGTATTAGACCTACAGTTAGAGGTACAGCAATGAACCCTGTAGATCACCCTCATGGTGGTGGTGAAGGTAAAACATTTGGTAAGCATCCTGTCTCACCTTGGGGATTACCTACAAAAGGATATAAGACAAGAAGAGGAGCTAAATACTCTGATAAATTTATTATTAAACGTAGAGGTAAATAAAGATGGGTTATAAAGGAAAGTGGAACGAAAGAAACAAAAATCCTTACGTTAATGAGAAAATTCTCAAAAAAATAAGACAGATGAATGAAACAGGTGAGAGAAAGATTATAAAAGTTTGGGATAGATCATGTACTATTACCCAAGAGATGGTAGGTCATACAATAGCTGTATACAATGGACAAAAATTTATACCTGTTTATATACAGCCGGAGATGGTAGGTCATAAACTTGGAGAGTTTTCTCTCACAAGAACATTCAGAGGCCATCCAGATAAATCAGCTAAAGTAGTTAAGAAAAAGTAGAGAGGAGTAAAAAATGGAGAACACAGCAAGAGCTATTTTAAGATATGCTCACCTTTCACCTTATAAAGCAAGACAAGTTATGAACTTAATTAGAGGTAAGGATGTAGCCACAGCTTTAGCTATCTTATCTCAAATACCAAAAAAATCTGCACGAGTTGTTGAAAATGTCTTAAAAAGTGCTATAGCAAATGCTGAAAATAAAGGTATGGATATCGATAACCTTTATATTTTAAAAATTCATGCAGAAGAAGGTCCTATGTTAAAAAGGTATACACCTAAATCTCACGGTAGAGCTACAATGATTAGAAGAAGATTTAGTCATATATACGTTTATTTAGCTGAGAAGCAACAGGAGGGTAAATAATGGGCCAAAAAGTTCATCCAATAGGCTTTAGATTAGGTATAACACAAGATTGGAGATCAAAATGGTATGCTGATAAGAAGAAGTATACTCAAACACTTCATGAAGATATCAAAATAAGAAAGTTTATAGAAGAGAAATATAAACAAGCTGGTATCGCTGATGTTGTGATAGAGAGACTTGGCGATAGAATGAGAATAAAGATTATGGTAGCAAGACCAGGAATTGTTATAGGTGCTAAAGGTGCAGAAGTTGAAAAATTAAATGAGATTATCAAAAGAATATCTTCAGCGAAAGATATCATTGTTAACGTAGATGAAGTAAAAAGACCAGAAATAAACGCTAAATTAGTTGCTGAAGACATAGCTCTCCAACTTGAAAGAAGGGTTACACATAGAAGAGCTATGAAAAAAGCTATTGATACTGCTTTAAAGGCAGGTGCTAAAGGAATCAAAACACAGGTTGGTGGTAGGATTGGTGGTGTAGATTTAGCAAGAAAAGAATGGTTTATGGCTGGAAGGATGCCACTTCAAACTCTCAAAGCAGATATTGATTATGGAACAGCAAGAGCTTCTACAAAGTATGGTATTTTAGGTGTTAAAGTTTGGATTTATAAAGGTGATAAATTAGAAGGAAAAGCTGAAGAAGTTTTAAGCAAAATAGAAGAAGAACTTCATACAACATAATTTGAAATTAGGAGGTTTAAAATATGTCTTTGCTTCAACCTAAAAGAGTTAAATGGAGAAAACCTCAAAAAGGTAGAACAAAAGGAAAAGCAACAAGAAGAAACCAAGTTGATTTTGGAGAATTTGGTTTACAAGCATTAGAACCAGGTAGATTAACTTCAAGGCAGATTGAAGCTGCAAGGATTGCTATTGTTAGGGAAGCAAAAAAAGGTGCTAAAGTTTGGATTAGAGTATTCCCTCATAAACCAGTCACTAAAAAACCAGCTGAAACACGTATGGGTAAAGGAAAAGGTGATTTAGATCACTATGAAGCAATTGTTAAACCAGGACATATTCTCTTTGAATTGGCTGGTGTAAGTGAAGAAGTTGCAGCTGAAGCATTTAGAAAAGCTGGTCACAAACTTCCTATCAAAATAAGACTAGTAAAAAGTGTTGAGGTGTAAATGATGAAAGCATCAGAATTGAGAAAGTTAACAAATGAAGAATTAAAAAATAAATTTTTTGAATTAAAGAAGAAGTTGTTTAATTTAAGATTCCAAAATAAGATAGGTTCATTAGGAAATACTGCTGAAATTAAACAAACAAAAAAAGATATAGCTAGAATTTTAACTATCTTAAAAGAAAGAGAACTAAATAATAAGTAAGAGGTGAAGTATGACAAGTCAAACAAAAAAGAAAGAGTTTGTTGGGAAAGTTGTAAGTAATAAAATGGATAAAACTGTAGTCGTAGCTGTTGAAAGAAAGTTCCCACACCCTTTATATGGAAAACAAGTTAAGAAAACAAAGAAGTTCTATGCTCATGATGAAGAAAACAAATGTAAAGTGGGAGATATCGTTAGAATAATGGAATCAAGACCTCTTTCTAAATTAAAAAGATGGGTAGTAGTAGAAGTTATACAAACAAATCAGTAAATCTTGAATTTAATGTTGAAAAATGTTAAAATATTAGTTTGTCCTTCTAAAAAAGGTTGAAAGGAGTGCGGTTATGATACAGAGAGGAACATATTTAAATACTGCAGACAACTCAGGAGCTAAAAAAGTTCAGTGTATTGGTATACCTGGTGGTGCTAAAAAAATGCATGCTACCGTAGGTGACGTTATAACTGTAACTGTAAAGTCTGCTATTCCAAATGGTACAGCAAAGAAAGGAAAAGTTTATAAAGCAGTTGTGGTTAGAACTAAAAAAGAGATATCAAGGTCTGATGGCAGTTATGTAAAAGCTGATGACAATGCTGTTGTTTTATTAAATAACCAACTTGAACCAATAGGTACACGTATACTCGGACCTGTTTGTAGAGAGTTGAGAAGTAAAGGATTTTATAGAATCATTTCCTTAGCACCGGAGGTAATATAAAAATGATTAAATTAAAAAAAGGAGATCCGGTTATAGTAATTGCCGGTAAAGATAAAGGTAAAGTAAGCAAAATTAAACAAATTGTTAAAAAAGATGGAAAAGTTAAAGTTGTAGTTGAAGGTGTTAATGTAGTAAAAAAACATGTAAAAGCCATTCAAGGTGTTAGAGAAGGTGGAATATTTGAAATAGAGAAGCCTATAGATATATCAAATGTTGCTTACTATGATGAAAGCTTAAAAAAACCTGTGAAAATTGGAGTAAAGTATATTACTGAAGGTGATAAAATTTCAAAAGTAAGAGTGAATAAAAAAACAGGTCAAATAATAGATAAAGTTTGGGAAAAAATTAAAAAAGAGGTATAGTAAATGGCTGCTGTAGTAGGTTATAAATCAAGACTTCAGAAAAAATACGAAGAAGAAGTAATCAAAAAATTGATGGAACGTTTCGGTTACAAAAGTCCAATGCAAGTTCCAAGAATAAAGAAAGTTGTTATCAATATGGGTGTTGGAGAAGCAACACAGGATATTAAACAACTAGATAGGGCTGTAGAAGATTTAACAGCTATAGCAGGACAAAAACCTGTTATTACAAGAGCTAAAAAATCAGAAGCTGCTTTTAAACTTAGAAAAGGAGTTCCAATAGGTGCAAAAGTAACACTAAGAAAAGATAGAATGTGGGACTTCCTTGATAAGCTAATTGCTGTAGCTCTTCCAAGGGTTAGAGATTTTAGAGGTTTAAACCCTAAATCTTTTGATGGAAGAGGGAACTACTCTTTTGGTTTATCTGAACAAATTATATTTCCAGAAATAGACTATGATAAAGTTGATAAAATTAGAGGTATGGACATAGTCATAGAAACAACAGCAAAAACAGATGAAGAAGCTCTTTATCTATTATCATTAATAGGCCTACCTATTAGGTCTTCATAAGGAGGAAATAATGGCTCGTAAATGTTTAGTTGTTAAATCTTTTCGGAAAAAACCAAAATATAAAACAAGAAATCACGCAAGATGTCCTTTATGTGGTAGACCAAGAGGATATATTAGACAGTTTGGAATGTGTAGATTATGTTTTAGGGATAAAGCCTTAAGAGGAGAAATCCCAGGCATCAAAAAAGCAAGTTGGTAGGAGGTTGATATGATAACAGATCCAATAGCAGATATGATAGCTAGAATAAACAATGCGATTAAATCAAGAAAAGATGAAGTAGAAATTCCTTCTTCAAAAATAAAAGAAAAAATAGCTGAAATCTTAAAAAGAGAAGGATATATAGAAGATTATGTAATCTCTGAAGAAAATAAAAAAGGAAATCAATGCACTTTAATAATCAAATTAAAATATTTAGGAAAAAGGAATACAAAACCAGCTATATCTAAAATGCAAAGAGTTTCAAAACCTGGATTAAGAAAGTATGTTAAAGTTGATGATATGCCATACGTTCAAAAAGGTCTTGGAATGGCTATACTTACAACGAATAAAGGAATTTTAACAGACGCTGAAGCTAGAAAAGATAGAGTAGGTGGAGAAATAATCTGTTACGTTTGGTAATAAAATAAGGAGGCTATATATGTCAAGAATAGGAAAAAAACCTATTGAAATACCAAAAGGTGTAGAAATAAATATATCACAAGATAATACGGTAACTTTAAAAGGACCAAAAGGGCAGTTAACTTATAAATTTCATCCGGATATTATAATTAAAAAAGAAGATAACTTAATTAAAGTTGAAAGAAAATCAGACGACCCATTTTCAAGGTCTTTACATGGTACAACAAGAGCCCTGTTAAATAATATGGTAAAAGGGACAACAGAAGGATTTACTGAAGAGTTGGAAATAGTAGGTATTGGATACAGAGCCGCAGTAAAAGGTAAAACTTTAGAACTAACGTTAGGTTATTCTCATCCAGTAGTTTATGAGATTCCAGAAGGTATTCAAATTACTGTAGAAGGAAACACAAATATAAAAGTTTCTGGTATTGATAAACAACGTGTTGGTCAAGTAGCTTCAGAGATAAGAGAATTTAGAAGACCAGACCCTTACAAAGGTAAAGGTATAAGATATAAAGGTGAAGTAATTAAATTAAAAGCTGGTAAAACTGTAGGTAAAAAATAATCAAGGAGTTAAGAGATGGCTGTAAAAACAAGAAATGAAGCTCGTATAATAAGACATAAAAGAATTAGAAAAAAAATATTTGGTACAGTTTCAAGACCAAGATTAGCTTTCTATAGAAGTTTAAATGCTATATACGCTCAAATAATAGATGATGAAAAAGGAAATACGTTGTTATCTGCTTCTACTATAGACAAAGATTATGTAGCTAAGTATGGTAAAAGAGGTGGAAAATCTATAGAAGATGCTAAAAAATTAGGTCAATTTATAGCTGAAAAAGCTCTTGCAAAAGGACTTAAGAATGTTGTTTTTGATAGAGGTGGATTTTTATACCATGGTAAAGTTAAAGCTTTTGCAGATGCAGCAAGAGAAGCTGGATTAAACTTTTAAAAGGAGATAGGTATGGGAGTAAGAAATATTGAAAGATTAATTGAACAGAGAATTAAAGAAAATCCAATCAATCCAGATATTTTAAAATTAGAAGAAAAAGTGGTTGAAATAAGAAGAACTACCCGTGTTATGGAAGGTGGTAGAAGATTTTCATTTAGTACTTTAGCTATAGTTGGAGATAGAAATGGACATGTAGGATTTGGTCATGGTAAAGCTAGAGAAGTTCCACCTTCTATTGCTAAATCAATTTCTGATGCTAAGAAGAGAATAATAAAGGTTTCTTTAATTGAAGGTACAATTCCCCATGATGTTTATGGTGAGTATGATTCTGCTTTAGTTCTTTTAAAACCTGCAAGAAGAGGTACCGGTGTTGTTGCAGGTGGGCCAATGAGACCTGTATTAGAGCTTTTAGGTGTAACAGATATACTTGCTAAAATTGTTGGAAGAACTACAAATCCAAACGCAGTAGTAAGGGCGACATTTGATGCTTTACTTAAGCTCAAATCTCCGGAAGAAGTTGCAAAAGTTAGAGGGGTTGATGAGGAACAGATAATAAAGAACTACAGAATATATGCAGGAGGAGTACCAGTAAGATGAAAATAAAAGTTAAGTTAGTAAGAGGATTGGCTGGGAAGAAAAAAGAACAGATAGAAGCATTAAGGTCCTTAGGATTGAAAAAGATAAATGATGAAAGAATAGTTGAAAAAAATCCAGCTGTTTGTGGAAATTTAGAGAAAGTTAAACACTTAGTTAAAGTGGAGGAAGTTAACCAATGAAATTACATGAATTAAAGCCAAATAAAAATGCAACTCATAAAAAGAAAAGAGTAGGAAGAGGTATAGGGTCTGGTCACGGAAAAACATCTGCAAGAGGACAGAAAGGTCAAACTTCAAGGTCTGGAGATTCTAAGCTTCCTGCAAGATTTGAAGGTGGTCAAACACCATTTATAATGAGAATTCCTAAAAGAGGTTTTAAAAATCCTTTCAAAAAAGAGTATGAAATTGTAAATTTAAAAGATTTAGAGTTAAAATTTAACGATGGAGATGAGGTTACTCCTGAAACATTAAAAGAAAAAAATCTTGTTAAAAAAGCTGAATGTGTAAAAATACTTGGAGATGGACAGTTAACTAAAAAATTAACAGTAAAAGCACACGCATTTTCTTCTTCTGCAGAAGAAAAAATTAAAACTGCTGGTGGTAATATAGAAAAGATAGTAGCGGAGTAATCTTGATAGACAAAATTATTAATATCTTACAGATAAAAGAACTAAGAAATAAAATTATATTCACCCTTATTATACTATCTGTGTATAGGCTGGGGACCCATGTACCAGTTCCCGGCGTAAATTCAGAAATGCTTCTTCATTACTTTAATAGTTCAGGAGGTGCTTTATTTAATATATACAACCTTTTTTCTGGTGGAGCATTAGGAAGGTTTTCAGTATTTGCATTAGGTGTTATGCCTTATATCTCCGCTTCCATTATAATGCAGCTTTTAACAGCTGTTATACCAACTTTAGAAAGGCTTCAAAAAGAAGAAGGTGATTATGGAAGGTGGAAGATATCTCAATATACAAGGTATCTAACAATAGCTATAGCTGGATTTCAATCTTTAGGCCTTTCTATATGGCTTTCTAATATTAAAACAGAAGCAGGCGCTTCATTGATCTCTCTTTCACCATTTACATTTGTAATCCTTGCTACTGTTATCGTTACAACTGGTACAGTATTTCTTATGTGGTTAGGTGAAAAGATTACTGAGTTTGGAATAGGTAACGGTATTTCAATGATCATTTTAGCTGGTATAGTTGCTGGTATAATACCTGCAATAATAGAAACTTATAAACTTTTCAAAGTTGGAGAACTTTCTCCATTGATGTTAACAGTTGCATTGTTGATAATAGTTGCTGTTGTTGCTGGTATAGTATATATTCAAGAAGCTGAAAGAAGGATACCTATTCAGCATGCCAGAAGAAATGTATCGTTAAATCAATCTGCATCTTATCTACCTTTTAAGTTAAATCCTTCAGGTGTTATACCTATTATATTTGCTGTAGCTATCTTAATGTTTCCTGCAACTATTGCCCAAATTTTTGCATCTAAAAGTGAAATAGCCAGTATTATAACCGATTATCTGTCTCCACAGAGTTATATTTATTTCGCTCTATATGTTGGTTTAATAATTTTCTTCTCTTATTTCTATACAGCTATACTTATAAATCCAGTAGATATAGCAGATAATCTTAGAAAATCTGGTGCATTTATACCAGGTGTAAGGGCAGGTTCTCAAACTGTAGAATATTTAAATTACATACTAACAAGACTTGTTTTTGCAGGCTCCGTATTTTTAGCATCGATAGCAGTACTGCCAATGATACTGATTAAATGGTTAAATGTGCCATTTTATTTTGGTGGAACATCTGCTTTGATAGTGGTTGTTGTTGCATTAGATACGTTACATCAAATTGAAGCTTATCTTGCTATGAAGAAGTATGAGGGATTTTTGAAGAGAGGTTAACGATGTCAAAAACTATTATATTTTTAGGTCCACCTGGCGCAGGTAAAGGTACACAATCTCAACTTTTAAAAGAAAGAGATAGTTTTATTCAAATATCAACAGGAGACTTATTAAGGGAAGCAGTAAAAAATCAAACACTTCTTGGTTTAAAAGCTAAAGAGTATATGAATGAAGGTAAGTTGGTTCCTGATGAACTTATAATATCCTTGATAGAAGAGAAATTAAAAGAATATGAAGAAAGTAATATTATATTTGATGGATTTCCAAGGACAATACCCCAAGCAGAAAGCTTAAATAAACTTTTGAAAGATTTTAATAAAGGGATAAATGCTGTTATTTTATTTAAAATAGAAGATGAAGAAGTTATAAAAAGACTATCAGGAAGAAGAGTATGTCCTAACTGTGGAGCAGTTTATCATATCATTTATAACCCACCTAAAAATAACGAAGTTTGTGATAAATGTGGAACAAAATTGATTCAGAGAGATGATGATAAAGAAGAAGTTATTAAAAAACGTTTAGAAGTTTATCATCAGCAAACAAAACCTCTTATAGACTATTATAAAGATAAGATTTTAGAAATAGATGCTACAGATGAACCTGAAAATGTTTACAAAAAAATTATTAATGTGATATAATTATAAGTTCTAATGATAGAGTTAAAAACAAAAAAAGAAATAGAAAAGTTAAGAATAGCTAATAGATACGTAGCTGAAATTTTAAATATTTTAAAAGAATACGTTAAACCTGGAATAACTGCTAAGGATTTAGATAGTATAGCATATCAAGAGTGTATAAAAATAGGCGTTAAACCTGCTTTTTTAGGATTGTATGGATTTCCTGCTTCCCTTTGTGTTTCTATAAATGAAGAAGTTGTGCATGGTATTCCAAGGGAAGATAAGGTGATAAAGGAAGGTGATATTGTTAGCCTTGATTTTGGTGTTGAGTATGAAGGTTGGTATGGAGATGCTGCTATAACTGTGGCAGTTGGTGAAGTTAGTGATAGAAAAAAACGATTGATAGAAGGTGTTGAAAAAGCTCTAGATAATGCTATAAATTTATGTTATCCAGGCAACAATTTAGTAGATATAGCTAAAATTATAGAAAGTACTCTAAAAGCATATAAACTTACACCTGTTTGTGAATATGGTGGTCATGGAATTGGAAGGAAACCACATGAAGAACCACATGTTACAAACTGTATAGCAAATGCTGATAGAATTGAGTTGAAAGTAGGTATGGTTTTAGCTATAGAACCTATGGCTTATTTAGGTAAAGGTAAAATAAGAAAACTTAAAGATAATTGGACTATAGTAACTACTGATAAAACACATGCAGCCCATTTTGAGCATACTGTAGCTATTACAGAAAATGGGCCAGATGTTTTATCAAAAATTTAAAAGGAAGACAGAATGGGTAAAAAGAAAGAAAGTAAAGAGAAGGAAAAAGGTATAGTTTTAGAAGGTACTGTTTTAGAAGCCTTACCTAATGCTATGTTTAAAGTACAGCTTGAAACAGGCCATGAAGTTTTGGCTCATGTTTCAGGTAAAATGAGAATGCACTTTATAAAGATACTACCTGGTGATAAGGTAAAAGTAGAGCTATCGCCCTACGACTTAACACGTGGAAGAATTATTTTTAGAATTTAAAGGAGGTTTTCCAATGAAAGTAAGAGCATCTGTTAAACCAAGATGTGAGAAATGCAGAATTATAAAGAGAAATGGAAAAGTTATGGTTATCTGTGAAAACCCTAAACACAAGCAAAAACAAGGTTAAGGAGGATTATAGCTTATGGCACGTATAGCAGGTGTAGATTTACCAGATAGAAAAAGGTTGGAAATAGCTTTAACCTACATATATGGAATTGGTAAATCAAGATCAAAAGAAATTTTAGAAAAAACTGGTATCGATGGAATGAAAAGAGTTGGAGAGCTAACGCCTGATGAATTAAATACAATTAGAAAATTTATAGAACAAAATTACAAAGTTGAAGGTGACCTTAGAAGAGAAGTTGCTGTAGCTATTAAAAAATTAGTTGATATGGGATGCTACAGAGGAATAAGACATAGACTTGGTTTACCTGTAAGAGGTCAAAGAACAAAAACGAATGCAAAAACTAGAAAAGGAAAAAGAAAGAAATAATAAGAGGTGTAAGTGATGGCAAAAAAAAGAAAAATTACTAAAAAAATTAAAAGAACAGTTACATCAGGAATAGCTCATATCCAATCTACGTTTAACAATACAGTAATCACAATCACAGACAAAGAAGGTAATACGTTATCATGGGCATCTGGTGGTACTGAAGGTTTTAAAGGTACAAGAAAAAATACTCCATACGCTGCACAGCTTGCTGCTCAAAAGGCTGCTAAAAGGGCTATGGATGAGTATGGATTAAAAGAAGTTGAAGTTTGGATAAAAGGTCCAGGAGCAGGAAGAGAGCCTGCAGTAAGAACATTGGCTGCTGTTGGATTAACAATTAAGGCAATTAGGGATGTAACACCGATACCTCATAATGGTTGCCGTCCAACAAGTAAAAGGAGGGTTTAATTTATGGGTAGATATATTGGTCCTTTAACAAAAGTTAGCAGAAGATTGGGTGTTTTTGTAGGTGGAGATATTGAATCTTTCCAAAAGAGAAACTTCCCACCAGGACAACACGGAAGAATTCAAGGTAGAAAAAAACTATCTGACTATGGTGTACGTTTACAAGAAAAACAAAAGTTAAGGTATTTATACGGTGGAATAAGAGAGTCTCAATTTAAAAGATATTTTGAAAGAGCTTCAAAAGCAGCAGGAAACACTGGGGTAGTTTTACTTCAGCTGTTAGAAAGAAGACTTGATAATGTTGTTTATAGATTAGGTTTTGCTAAAACAAGATTACAAGCAAGACAACTTGTAAAACATGGACATTTTCTCGTAAACGGTAAGAAAGTAGACATTCCATCTTACGAAATAGATAAAGATGATATTATAGAGTTAAGAGATAAAAGTAAAAAAATAAGCTTATTTAAAGAAAACTTAGAAAGTAGAGACCCTCGCTCTATTCCAAGATGGTTAGAATTAGATAAAGAAAACTTTAGAGGTAAAGTTGTAGAGATACCTGAAGAAGTAGAGTTAGAGATACCGGTAAACGTTCAGTACATAATCGAGTACTACTCTATGTAATAATTCCCCAAAAACCGCCTGCCGGGACAGGGGGAACTTTAAGGCGGTAAACAAATATCCCGGCACCGGACTTTTAAAACCGGTTATAAGGTGGAGAGAAGATGTCACTTTTAGATTTTGTAATGCCTACTAAAATTTACTGGGATGAGTCAACGAAGACAGATAGTTTCGGAAAATTGTATGTGGAACCTTTAGAAAGGGGTTTCGGTATAACAATAGGAAATGCTCTAAGAAGGGTGCTTTTGTCATCTTTATCTGGTGGTGCTATTACAGCTGTTAAGATAATAGGTGTTCCCCATGAGTTTTCAGTAATAAAAGGTGTATTGGAAGATGTTACAGAAATCGTATTAAACCTTAAACAGATAAGACTTATAATAGATGAAAATATAGAAAGAGATTTTGCTATACTTGAAGTTAAAGACCCTGGAAAAGTTTATGCTAAAGATATTAAATTTCCAGCAGGTATAGAAGTTGCCAATCCAGACGTCCATATCTTTACTATCACAGAACCTATTAAATTACAGATGGAATTTAGAATAGAGAGAGGTATTGGTTATAAAACTGTAGAAGAGTTGGAACCTATAGATGAGATAGGTTGGATACTTTTAGATACTTCATTTTCACCAATTAAAAAAGTTGCTTTTAGTGTAGAACCTACAAGAGTAGGAGATAAAACAGACTATGATAGATTGATAATGGAAATAGAAACAGACCGTACAATAACTCCAGATGATGCTTTAATTAAAGCTTCTAACATTTTAATAGAACACTTTAATTTACTTCAAAAACCAACAGTTAAAAAAGTTCAAGTGGTTAAAAAATCTGTTCAACCAAAAACAGAAGAGATTAAAGTTGAAGAAGATAAACTCTCATTAGCTATAGATGAACTTGAAATATCATCAAGAGCTATAAACACTTTAAGAAAACTTGGCATCAATACGATAGGTGACCTTGTAAAACTATCTGAAGATGACTTAAGAGAAGCTAAAAGCATTGGAAGAAAATCATTGAAAGAGATAAAAGATGCTTTAGCAGATATAGGCTTAGAACTTGCTCCATCTAAAACAACAACTGAATAAAGGAGGCAGTAGATAATGCGTCATAGAGTTAAAACAAAAAGCTTTCATAGAAGAAAAGAGCAAAGAGAAGCTTTATTTATAAATTTAGCTAAAAGTTTAATAAACCACGGAAGAGTAGAAACAACATTGCCAAAAGCAAAAGCTTTAAGGTCATTTATTGAAAAGCTTGTTACATTAGCAAAAGAAGATACTATCCATTCAAAAAGGTTGTTAAACCAAAGGTTAAGAGATTGGAGAACTGCAAAGAAATTATACTCTGAGATAGCTCCACTTCTCAAAGATAGAAACGGTGGATACACAAGAATATATAAATTAGAAAAAAGAAGAATTGGCGACGGTGGTGAATCTGCTATTATTGAATTTGTAAAATATCCAAACCAGTAAGATGTTTATACTGTCTCAATTTTTTATGGCAATGTCTTATACCTTGGACATTGCCCTTGAAATTTATAAATGGATGGTAATAGTATCAGCTTTAATATCTTTTGTAAATCCAGACCCTTACAACCCTATTGTTAGATTCTTAAGGTCTGCTACAGAGCCAGTGTATAGAAAAATTAGAAAATTTGTACCTACTGTTGTTTACAATGTAGATTTTGCTCCCTTTATAGTAATTCTTTTAATAATCTTCCTACAAAAGTTTTTAGTCCCTGTTATCTATCAAATAGGTCTTAAGTTTAGTTAATTTTTGTTAAAATATTCTTTATGATAAATTTTAAACCTTTACAGCTTAATGCTGAGATTTTAACTATTGTTAAGAATCTTGGTACTTCTCTTTCTTTTAAAACTAGTGAAAATGTTAAAGCAGAAGTAGTAGATGTTCTTCCAAGTGGTGCAGCTGTTTTAAGAGTAAAAAATGGTTATATAACAGTAAATACGGAAATACCATTAACAAAGGACTATCAACTACTACTTAAAGTATTGGAACCAAGAGATAACAAACTTCAATTTCAGCTAATATCTATTGAAAATAAAGAAAATGTTAATCTAAAAAACAGTATTCTCACTGAGATATCTCCAATAGTACTTTTGGAAAATTTAGATAGTTTACCTGAAAGTATTAAATCAGAAATTACAAAAAATATTTTATCTTCTATATTAGAACTTGAAAATAAGATAGATTTACCACGTAGTGAAACTAATTTAATCAACCAAGAGATTATAAAAGAATCAATTAAAAACTCTGGAACATTTTTTGAAAATAAACTTTTAAAATTTTTCAACACGTTAGAAGAAATAAAGAATAGTAATCCAGAAGTTTATAAAGAATTATTTAATGCTGGAAAAGATTTAACAAAAAAACTTGAAACTTTAATAAATAACCAAGATAAAAATGTTGAACTACTAAAAATTTTAAAAGAAACGATAGATTCAATATTTTCTGATGCCAAATTGAAGATAAACGATGAAAACTTTCAAAAGCTTATAACCAACTATTCTCAACTTAGTTTGTTAAATGATGTTTTGGTTGGTATTTTCCCTTTTGTCTTTTCTGACATAAAAATATCAAAGTATGAGATTAAGAAAAAAGTTTTAGAAAATGGAGTAGTTTTTTATTTTAGAGGGAATATAGAGTTTGAGGATAATACTAATGTTTCTTATATAATTGCAAGATATTTAGATGGATACTATATAACTATAAAAACAAACAACGAAGAAATGTTAAACAATTTGAGATTATTGAAAAAAGAGACATTGGACAATTTGAAAGATTTAAATGTTGTTAGTTTTGATATCTATGGATGAAAAAAAAGCAGTAGCTTTAAAATATGAAAAGTATAAAGATACTGCTCCGAAAGTAGTAGCAAAAGGTAGTGGTGCTATTGCTGAAAAGATAATAGAAGTTGCAAAAAATCATGGTGTTTATATAAAGGAAGACCCGACATTAGTTAACCTTTTGTCAGGTCTTGAACTTTATGAAGAAATCCCTGAAGACCTATATAAAGTTGTAGCTGAAATATTTGTTCTTATCTATAAAGCTAGACAGAAACGTTAAACTCTCTCAACGCTTCATTTAAAGATGTTTTTTTATCTGTAGATTCTTTTCTTTTACCTATTATTAAAGCACACTGTATTCCATACTCTCCAGCTGGAAACTTTTTAGTTATAGTTCCAGGTACTACTACACTCCTTGCAGGGACTCTTCCTCTATACTCAACAGGTTCTTCA
This sequence comes from Sulfurihydrogenibium sp., assembly GCA_037442825.1. Classification (GTDB taxonomy): domain Bacteria; phylum Aquificota; class Aquificia; order Aquificales; family Hydrogenothermaceae; genus Sulfurihydrogenibium. Next base: position 17,038 of record JBBIPN010000003.1, read on the forward strand.
CCGGATACATCTATTATTCTTGTTGAAGCAGTTATAACAACATTAGCTCCTAAAACAGCTTCTTCTTCCACTATAACACCTTCAACGATTATACATCTTGACCCTATAAAACAGTTGTCTTCTATTATTACAGGTCTTGCTGAAGGAGGTTCTAAAACCCCACCTAAACCTACTCCACCAGATAGATGGACATTTTTACCTACTTGGGCACAAGAACCAACCGTTGCCCATGTGTCAACCATTGTACCACTACCAACATATGCACCTATATTAACATAAGAAGGCATTAGTATAGCTCCAGGTTCTATATAACTTCCATATCTTGCAGTTGCTGGAGGTACTACCCTAACACCTCTTTCTTTGTAGTTTTTCTTTAGAGGTATTTTGTCATAGTATTCAAAAGGTCCCACTTCCATAACTTGCATTTCTTGAATCGGGAAGTATAGTAAAATAGCTTGCTTTATCCATTCATTTACAATCCACTCGCCATTTACTTTTTCTGATACTCTTATTTTTCCGTTATCAAGAAGGTCAATAACTTCCCTTATAGCATCTTTATACTTTTTTTCTTTTAAAAGTTCTCTATTTTCCCATGCTTGTAATATAAGTGTTTTTAGCTCTTCCACTATTTTCCTCCAAAAATTTAATATAATAATTATATACCACTTAAAGAGGTATTATAATGATAAAAGTACCTGTTATAGTTGGCGGTAAAGAAGTATGGAAAGATGATGTTATAGATGTTATTTTCCCTTATGACCTTAAAAAGATTGGAGAAGCTGTAAAAGGTAATGTTGAAGATGTAGAAAAAGCTGTAAATTTAGCAAAGGTAGGTTTTGAAAAGTTAAAAAAGTTATCGGCTCATGAAAAGTATAAAATTTTGATGAATGTTGCCAGTATTTTAGAAAAAAGAAAAGAAGAGTTTGCAAAGGTTATTACGTTGGAAACTGGAAAGACTATAAGAGAATCAAGGATAGAAGTAGATAGAGCTATCAATACTATTACATTTTCAGCAGAAGAATCAAAAAGAATAGCTGGTGAGTATGTCCATTTTGATGCATCACCAAATGGTAAAGGTAAAAGAGGATTTTATTTTAGAGTTCCAGCTGGAATAGTCGCAGCTATTACACCTTTTAACTTTCCTGTAAATTTAACAGCTCATAAAATAGGTCCAGCTATAGCTGCTGGCTGTCCATTTATCTTAAAGCCAAGTGAAAGAACACCTTTATCCCCTACAATGTTGTCTAAACTGTTTTTAGAAGCTGGTGTTCCTGAAGAAGCTGTTTCTGTAATACCTGGTTTTGCTGATATTGGTCAAGCTATGACAACTCATCCAGATGTTAGAGTTGTATCCTTTACAGGAAGCTTAAAAGTTGGAGAGATAATAGCTAAACAAGCTGGATTGAAAAAGATAGTTATGGAACTTGGTTCAAATTCGGCTGTAATAGTAGATGAAAACGCTAATTTAGAATTAGCAGCTAAAAAATCTGTTTTAGGTGGTTTTGCTTTAGCAGGTCAAGTTTGTATATCTGTTCAAAGGGTTTTTGTCCATGAGAAAGTAGCAGATGAGTTTGAAAAACTTTTAAAGCTGGAAGCTTCAAAGCTTAAATATGGAAATCCATTAGAAGAAGATACAGATGTAGGTCCTGTTATATCTTTAAATGATGTTGATAGAATATACACATGGATTAGTGAAGCTGTGGAAAAGGGTGGAAAAATAGAAGTAGGAGGTTCTTCAGCAGAAACTAAAACTGTATTCAAACCAACTATAGTGTCAAATGTTCCTGAAGATTCTAAACTTTTCTATGAGGAAGCTTTTGCTCCTGTTGTAGCAGTAAAAAGATTTAAAAGTATAGATGAAGCTATAAGTTTAGTTAATAAAACAAATTACGGTCTTCAGGTTGGAATATTTACCAACAATTTGAAAAATGCTTGGAAAGTTATTGAAAACGTAGAAGTAGGAGGTGTTATCATAAACGATATACCAACATTTAGAGCAGATAATATGCCTTATGGTGGTGTAAAAGGAAGTGGTATAGGTAGAGAAGGCCCAAAGTTTGCTATAGAGGATTATACAGAAATAAAAGTAGTTGTATTTGATTTAAATAGTTAAATTTAGTTTAAGTAGTTCATGGATAACTATCTCATATCTTTTTTCATCTGTCTTATATAAATCTCTTGTTTAGATAGTTTAATTAATTATAACACAGATTAAAGCTATCTAAAAAGCTATGTCGTATTAATGCGTAAAAAATGTGCAGAATATTGCTTTAAAAATGTGCAAGATATTTATTTTATTTAGTAGGAAATTGTTCTAATATCAATAAAATCAAAATTTTTCCATTTGGCATAAAATTTTCGTAGATATAAATAGAAGTATTAAAAATCAATATGATTGTATAAATTGTTAAACCTTAGCTATTGGTATTATAGCTGGAATTGTTGCTTATGTTTTCGTTAGTTTTGTAAAAAGAAAATTTAAATATGATGATGCTTTAGATGTTTTTGGTATTCATGGCTCAGCTGGTATTACAGGGGCTATTTTGACAGGTATTTTTGCTGATCCTTCTATAAATCCTGCAGGTGCTGGATTATTGTATGGGAATTTTAATCAGATTTTTGTTCAAATAGAAGCAGTTTTAGTAACTATAGTTTATGATGCTTTTGCAACTTTTATAATTTTGATAATTATAAAGGCTTTGATAGGTTTAAGAGTTTCTCAAGATGATGAAATTATAGGACTTGATGAATCTCAACATAGTGAAAAAGCTTACAATATTTAATTTATAGGAGGTAATTATCATGAAAAAATTTTTAATTGTATTGCATTTAGGAGTTTTTGGATTTTCTCAAGCAGTAGAGTTAAAAAATGAGTTTGGTAATTTTAATCTCAATGGTGCTTTATCATCTTATGTTATTTATTCTGATAATAAAACAGATACTAAAAAAACAAGATTTGACATAGCTTCAGCAATTTTGAGTATATCTAAATCTGCTAAACCTTTTGGATTTACTATTTATGGAGGTTCTTACGCAACTCCTGTTTTAGGAATTTCGTTATTAAAAACAACAGATTATACTAATTTCTTTAATGCTATACCTGTTGCTTACTTAGAGTATATACCTATCGATGATTTATCTATTCAAGTAGGTAAACTATCTACAATCATAGGCTATGAATCTCCTTTTACCTATCAAAATAACTATTTACAAAGAGGATTAATTTGGAATATGCAACCTCTTATTAATAATGGTGTAAGAGTAATATATACTCGAGAAAAATATTTTTTAAAAGCTGGACTAAATGATGGTTTCTATACATTAAGTACAACACATCCAAAAATGGCTTTTGAAGGCAGTTTAGGATTTACGCCAATAAAAGATTTTTCTTTATCTTTTAATTTCTTAATTCCAGATAAATCTTCAAGACCAAATGATACAGCTGTTCCATCAAACAAAAGAGAGTTTAATATTGTGTCAAGTTATACTATAAATAATGTATCTATAGGTTTAGATTTAGTTTATGTAGAAGCTCCAAAGAATGATGATGCCGGTGTAGTTGAAAAATCAAAAGTAAGTGGTGGAGCATTACATTTAAGTTATTTATTTACTCAAAATTTTAAAATTTCTTCAAGAATAGAGTATTTTAAAGATAATGTAGGAAATGGAAATATAGATTTAATAGGACTTGGAGATGGAAATAAAGGGTATTCTTTTACATTGACACCTATGTATCAAAAAGAAAATATTTATTTAAAATCTGAATTTACTTATGTTAAAGCTGATAAAAATTTTGCACAAAATGGTAGCAAAGATAATCAATCTCGTATTGGTTTAGAATTGGGATTTTCTTTTTAATGCATAAAAAATGTGCAGAATATTGCTTTAAAAATGTGCAAGATATTTATTATTATTACATGGTAAAATATTTTAATAATTATAAAATAAAGTTTTTTTAAATTGGCATAAAAATTTCATATTATATAAGTGGAGGTATTAAAAAATGAAAATGATTGTAGCAATCATTAAACCTTTTAAGTTAGATGAAGTTAAGGATGCTCTTACAAACATAGGTATTTATGGTATGACAGTAACAGAGGTAAAAGGATTTGGTAGACAAAAAGGTCATACAGAGTTGTACAGAGGTGCTGAATATGTAATAGACTTCCTACCAAAATTAAAAATAGAGATCGCAGTAGATGATACCCAAGTGGAAAAAGTTGTAGAAGCTATAATGCAAGCAGCAAGAACAGGAAGAATAGGTGATGGCAAAATATTTATATTGCCAATAGATGATGTAATAAGAATAAGAACCGGAGAAAGAGGTTCAGAAGCGATATAAAAAATTTATTTTATAAAGGAGGTTTTTTAAAATGGCAATGATTCAATGTCAAACACCAGATGATGTAGTTCGTGTTATATCAGAGAAAGGTATAACATTTATTGATTTTAAATTTTCAGATCCGTTTGGACAGTGGCAACACTTAACTATTCCAACTCATGAGTTTGGTTTACATTCTTTTGAAGACGGTATACCGTTTGATGGTTCATCAATAAGAGGTTGGAAAGGAATTCAAGAATCAGATATGTTATTGATACCAGACCCTAAATCTGCTTTTATTGATCCATTTATCGAAGAACCAACATTATCTTTAATATGTGATGTAGTTGATCCAATTACAAAAGAACCATATTCAAGAGATCCAAGACAGATAGCAAAAAAAGCTTTAGAGTATTTAAGGTCTACAGGCATAGGTGACATTGCATATTTTGGACCAGAAGCTGAGTTTTTCATTTTTGATGATATTAGATTTAGTAGTGGAGCAAACCATTCTTACTATCAAATAGATTCAGAAGAAGGATGGTGGAATACAGCAAGAGAAGAATCACCAAACTTAGGTTATAAAATACCTTTCAAAAGAGGATACTTCCCTGTTTCTCCAATAGACAAAACACACCATATTAGAATGGAAATGGTTAAAACATTGGAAGAAGTAGGTATTACTGTAGAAAGAGAACACCATGAAGTAGCTACAGCAGGTCAAGGTGAAATCAACTTTAGATTTGCTGATATTATTGGCTCTGGTGATAACATCTTAAAATATAAATATGTATTGAGGAACGTAGGATATAGATATGGTAAATTTGTAACATTTATGCCTAAACCTTTAGCTGGCGATAATGGTAGCGGTATGCACGTTCATTTTTCAATCTGGAACAAAGATCAAAACCTCTTTGCAGGAAATAACTATGCAGGATTATCAGAGATTGCTTTGTATGCAATTGGTGGAATAATAAAACATGCAAAAGCTATATGTGCTTTTTCTAACCCAACTACAAACTCATACCATAGATTAGTACCAGGATTTGAAGCACCTGTAAGACTTGCATATTCTGCAAGAAACAGGTCAGCAGCTATAAGAATACCTGTTGGTGCAGAATCTCCAAAAGCAAAAAGAATAGAAGTAAGATTTCCAGATGCTTCATCAAACCCTTACTTGACATTTACAGCTTTATTAATGGCAGCAATAGATGGAATTGAAAATAAAATACATCCAGGAGAGTCTTTAGATAAAGATATTTACTCTTTACCACCAGAAGAGCTAGCGAACGTACCACAAACACCAGGTTCATTACAGGAAGCTATAGATGCATTAAAAGCTGATAATGAATTTTTACTTAAAGGCGATGTAATGGATACGGACTTTATAAATATGTGGATAGAAACAAAACAAGCAGAACAAGACGCAATTAGATTAGTACCACATCCAAAAGAATTTGAACTTTACTTTGATATCTAAAAATATAGCCCTCTCTAAAAAGAGAGGGTTTTTTTTCTTTTTATCTGGGAGGCAAATCTATGATGTTTAAATATGTTATTTTATCTTTATTGTTTATCTTACCTTCTTTTGCTTTAAATGGTTATGTTGATGGGAGAGAGGTAGATAAATATCAATATATTTTAGATAGTTTATGGGTATCTATCTCTATTGTTTTTATATTTTTGATGCATGCAGGTGGCTTTAGTATGTTAGAAGCTGGTTTTGTAAGAGCTAAAAATGCCACCAATATTATTATGAAAAATATATTTACAATTTCGATAAGTGCTGTAGCATTTTGGTTAATTGGCTTTGGTCTTATGTTTGGTAATGGTAATGATTTTATAGGACTAACTGGTTTTATGCAGATAAGAGAGAATATAAATTTATTTAATTCTTTGTCATCTTATTCACCACCATTATTTTTAGTATTTATATTTCATTTATTGTTTGCATCTACAGCAGCAACAATAATGTCTGGTACTGTTGCTGAAAGAATAAAATTTCCAGTATATATGATATCTGTTTTTGTTATTACAGGTTTAATTTATCCTACGATTGGTAAATGGATATGGGGTGGAGGTTGGTTGCAAAAATTAGGATTTTTAGATTTTGCCGGTGGTGTTATGGTTCATCTTAATGGTGCTATTATTGCTCTGATTGGAGCTTATCTCTTAGGCCCAAGGATTGGAAAATATGATAAATATGGAAAACCAAGACCTATACTTGGACATAGCATGACATTAGCAGCTTTAGGAACTTTTATTTTATGGACTGGTTGGTTTGGATTTAACGGTGGTAGTACTTTATCAGCAGATGTTGATTTAATTGGAAAAATCTTTTTAAATAATACTTTAGCAGCTGCTGGAGGTTCAATAAGTTCTTTATTTGTTTCGTGGTATTTATTTAAAAAAGCAGATTTAACGTTATCTATGAATGGAACATTAGCAGGATTGGTTTCAATTACACCTGGTTGTGCCTACGTAGTTCCAGAAGCAGCTTTATTTATAGGTACTATAGCAGGAATTATAATGGTTTTAGGTGTTATTTATTTAGATAAAATTAAAATAGATGATCCTGTAGGTGCTGTTGCTGTACATGGTTTAGGTGGTATTTGGGGAACTTTAATGTTAGGTGTATTTCACTCAACAGAAGGTATTATCACAGGAAGTTTTCATTTCTTTTTTGTTGAACTACTTGGAATTATCGTTTGTATTGCATGGACGGGAATAACTTCCTTTTTTATGTTTTATCTTTTAAACAGGTTTATTGGTTTAAGAGTTCATGAAGAGGAAGAAATTGTAGGATTAGATATAGCAGAGCATGGAACAGAAAGTTACCCAAACTTTTCTATAAAATCATATTAATTAAATATGACTCTAATCATAATATATAAAAATTTTTTTATTTAAAATTATTTTTATGGATTTAATAAAAATATTTTCTGCTTTATCAGAAAAGATTAGGTTAGATATAATAACTCTTTTGTTGGAAAATGAAGAGCTTTGTGTTTGTGATTTTATTAGAATTTTTAAAATATCTCAACCAAGATTATCTTTTCATCTTAAAATTTTAAGGGATGCTAATTTAGTGAGACATAGAAAAGTAGGAAAATGGGTTTATTACTCAATAAATGACGAAAATGAAATTTTAAATGCTATTAAACCTTTTATAAAAGGCTATAAAAATTTTTCTTATGGAGGTTTTTGTATTGAAAGAGATAAAAGTTGTTAGTGCTTCAAACTGTAAAAACTGTGAAATCTTGTATGAAGTTGTTTCCAAAATTGTTAAAGCAAGAAATATAGATGCAAAGGTTGAAAAAGTTTTAGATATAAAAGAAGTAGTAAAGTATGGAGCAATGAAAACACCTATACTTGTAGTTGATGGAGTGGTAAAACATATTGGGACACCTCTGCCAGCACCACAAGAATTAGAAAAAATGATAATATGATAAATAATTATGTTTAAAATATACGAACTTATAGCTGATTTTGTAGTATATGATTTATTGTATTTACAAAAAAATGAAAAAATATCTCAAGCTTTACACTTTTTCATCTATGATACCTTAAAGATATTTACACTTCTTACAGTTATAATTTTTGCTATATCATTAATAAGAAGTTATTTTCCTTTAGAAAAAACAAGAAAAATACTTTCCAAACATAAAGCTTTTTCTCTACCGTTGTCTGCTTTCCTTGGTGTATTGACACCGTTTTGTTCTTGTTCAGCTGTACCTATGTTTATTGGTTTTGTAGAAGCTGGTATTCCACTTGGTGCAGCTTTTAGTTTCCTTGTTGCTTCTCCAATGGTAAATGAAGTTGCTTTAGGGCTTTTACTATCTTTGTTTGGGCTTAAAGTAGCATTAGTTTACTTAATTTTTGGTGTAATTATTGCTATTTTAAGTGGTTTACTTATAGAAAAAATAAATCCAAGGAACTTAATAGAAGATTATATATTTGAACTAAAAATAGGTGAATCTGAAATTAAATCTCTAACATTTAAGGAAAGGATTGAGTTTGCAAAAAGTAATGTTATAGACATCTTAAAAAAGATAGGAATTTACATATTTATAGCTATTGGTATAGGAGGTTTTATACATGGTTATGTTCCTCAAGATATTATAGAAAATATAATGAAACATACAGGTATTTTTGCTGTTCCTTTTGCTGTTATTGTTGGTGTTCCACTTTATTCTAACTCCGCTGGAGTATTACCAATTATAGCTGCTTTAATTGAAAAAGGGGTGCCTATAGGTACAGCTCTTTCTTTTATGATGGCTACAACAGCCCTTTCTTTTCCAGAATTTTTGATTTTAAAGCAAGTTATGAAACCAAAACTTATTGTTATCTTTGCTTCTATTGTTTCTATTTCTATTATTATTGCAGGCTATATTTTTAACATTCTTTTTGGAGGATAGACGATGGTAAGGATTGCTTTTATATGTACTGGAAACTCTGCACGATCACAGATAGCAGAAGGTTATGCTAAATATTTTGCTAAAAAATATGGTAAGAATGTAGAAGTATACTCTGCAGGAAGTAATCCTTCTGGATATGTTCATCCAATGGCTATTAGAGTAATGAAAGAAGATAATGTAGATATATCTGATCAATATTCTAAACATATTGATAATATCCCTATAAATGAATGTGATTATATTATAACTCTATGTGGAGATGCAGCTGAAACCTGTCCAGTTATACCTGGAGCAAATACTCAGCATTGGGGATTACCAGATCCAGCTAAAGTAATAGGTCCTACAGAAGATGCAAAAGTTGAAGCCTTTAGCAAGGTTAGAGATGAAATAAAATCTAAAGTTGAAAATCTGATAAAGGTTTTATAGTTGCTTGCATATATTTTATTTTTCATCGTTTTATTTTTCATTATAAAGAAACCTAAAAATATTGGTATTGGCTTATCTGCTTCTGTAGGTGCTGTTTTTGCTTACTTATTAGGTATAGTAAATTATAAAGATGTTTTAAAAGTTATAGACATTGTATGGGATCCAACATTAGCATTTCTTGGAATAATATTTATATCTATCATTCTTGATAAGATAGGATTTTTTGAATGGGCAGCTCTTCATATAATTGAATTTACAGGTGGAGATGGTAGAAAACTTTTTATTTATCTAATTTTGCTAGGTGCTTTAATATCTGCATTTTTTGCTAATGATGGTGCAGCTTTAATTTTAACACCTATAGTTTATCAAAAAATAAAACATCTTGGTTTAAGTCAAAAGTATATGCTTCCTTACATAATGGGAGGTGGTTTTGTATCAGATACAGCAAGTTTACCATTGGTTATTTCTAATTTAGTAAACATTCTTACAGCAGATTACTTTAAAATAGGATTCTTTGAATATGCTTCTGTAATGGTTTTTGTAAATTTCTTCTCTATTATTGCTACTATAATTTTTACTTACCTATTTTTTAGAAAAGACCTAATGAAAAAATTTGACCTTGAAGTTTTAGAAGATAAAAAACCTTACTTAGTTATCAAAGATAAATTTATATTTAAACTTACATGGGTTTTAGCTGTAATACTTCCTATTGCGTTTTTAGTAGGAGAATCCTATCATGTACCGGTTTCTATTATTATAGGTATAACTGCATTAGTGTATGGATTGGCTACATTAAAGGAAAATATAGTAGATATAAAATTTACTTTGAAAAAAGAAACACCTTGGAGTATCGTTATATTTTCTGTAGGAATGTATATAGTAGTTTATGGGTTAAAAAATAATGGTTTTACAGAAATTATTTCATCTATAATTTTAAAGTCAGTAGAGTATGGAAATTTTGTAGCAATTTTTACAACAGGATTTTTATCTGCATTTCTATCTTCTGTAATGAATAATTTACCTTCTGTTTTACTTGTAAATTTGGCTATTGAAGATACTTATTTACCATTATCTACTATGAAAATTCTTGCTTACTCAAATGTTATAGGTTGTGACCTTGGTCCAAAAATAACACCTATAGGTTCTTTAGCTACTCTTTTATGGTTGTATGTACTTGATAAAAAAGGTATTCATATTGGATGGTGGTATTACTTTAAGGTAGGTATTATTTTAACGATTCCAACATTGATATTTACTCTTTTTGGATTGTGGATTATAACTAATTGAAGCGGAGAGGGCGGGATTCGAACCCGCGGACGGGGTTTTACCCCCGTCAACTTCTTAGCAGGAAGCCGCTTTCGACCACTCAGCCACCTCTCCAAGACAATAGGATATATATTATATAACATTTTGTGGTATATTTCTATATATTTTAATGTTTAGCTTCTAACCTTTCAACTCTAACCAACAGGTCATCAATAATAGTTTTAGTTTCTATAGCTTCTCTAACTTTTTTCCTTAAGATTGATAACTCATTCATCATAAAATCTATTTTTTTATTTGTGTTTCTTAATTCTGTCCTAACGTTATTTATCTTTCCTTTGAGTTCTAAATAAACATCTATTAAATGTTGATTAACATTATCAATTTTTTTATCAGTCTTATTAATTTCTTGTTTTAGTTCTAATTTGAAGTTATCAACTTTCATATCAACTGTTTGAATATCCTTTTTTAAGTCAATATTGACACTTTCGATATCCTGTTTTAGTTCAGTTCTGATACTATCGATTTTTTTATCAAGGTTATTAATATCTTTTTTAATTCAATTTTAACACTTTCTATTTCCTGCTTTAGTTCACTCCTAATGTCATCAACTTTTTTGTCAACTTTTTCTATTTCTTATTTTAACTCATTTCTTACATTGTTTATTTCCTGTTTTAGTTCTATCCTTGTAGTTCTTAAATCATTTTCTATGTTTGATATTCTTTTTTCCATAGATAAGATAGCTAATGACATCTGCTTTAAATTCTTTCATCTATTCTTTTAAATCACCTAAAATAACATTCTTAAATTTTTCTAAGATATTTTCTAAATCCACAGAAAAAACATCTGCTGCTTTCCTAACTGCTAATATTATATATAGGTTTTGTTTTATTTTGCTGTTATGTTAAAATATTTTAATAACTTCATAAAAAAATATGGAGAAATAATGACTTTTCAAGAAATTATAATATCACTTCAAAGATTCTGGATAGATAAAGGATGTATTTTATGGCAGCCTTATGATATTGAAGTTGGTGCTGGTACGATGAATCCAGCAACATTTTTAAGGGTGCTTGGGCCAGAACCATGGAATGTATGTTATGTAGAACCTTCCAGAAGACCAAAAGACGGACGTTATGGAGAAAACCCAAACAGACTTCAGCATTACTATCAATTTCAAGTAATATTAAAACCTGCTCCGGAAAATCCACAAGAACTTTATTTGGAAAGTTTAACAGCTCTTGGTATAGATTTGGTAAAACATGATGTTAGATTTGTTGAAGATGATTGGGAGAGTCCAACACTTGGTGCATGGGGGCTTGGTTGGGAAGTGTGGCTTGATGGTATGGAAATAACACAGTTTACATATTTCCAACAAGCTGGAAGCTTAGATTTACCTGAAATTAGTGTTGAAATTACTTATGGACTTGAGAGAATAGCAACTTATCTACAAGGTAAAGATAGTGTTTACGATGTCTTTTGGACAGAAGGTTTAACCTATGGTGATATATACAAAGAATCAGAAAGACAGTGGTCTATTCATAACTTTGAAGTTGTTGATATAGATTTCTTAACAAAAACATTTGATATGTACGAAAAAGAAGGTTATAAACTTCTAAAGTTAAATCTTCCAATACCTGCTTATGACTATGCATTAAAATGTTCTCATACGTTCAATTTACTTGATGCAAGAGGTGCTTTATCTGTTAACGAGAGAGCAAGATATATAGCAAGAGTTAGGAATTTAGCGAGAGAATGTGCAAAAGCTTTTGTAAAACATAGAGAAGAACTTGGACATCCACTAATCAAAAGGAGAGAGAATGAAGTCTTATCTACTTGAAATAGGATGTGAAGAATTACCACCAAAAGCAATTTTAACGTACAAAGAGTTTTTAAGAGAGTTTTTCAATACAAACTTCCAAAATTTTTTTGCTTATACAACGGATAATATAAAAGTATATGCATCACCAAGAAGGTTGGCTGTTTTAGTTGAAAATCTAAAAGAAAAAGAAGATAGTGAAAATACAACATTGATAGGACCACCTTATAAAGTGGCTGTAGATAACGAAGGAAGATTTACAAAAGCTGCTATCTCTTTTGCAGAAAAAAATAGTATTCCTCTTGAAAAACTTCAAAAGATAACAACAGATAAAGGTGAGTACATAGGTGCTGTTGTAGAAAAGGAAGGAAAAGATATAAAATTACATATTCAAACAGTTTTATCAAATTTCTTTAAAGAGTTTCCACAATTAAAATCTATGAAATGGAACAGTTCAGATTATAGATTTCCAAGACCGATAAGATGGATAGTCTCCCTTCTTGATGATGAAGTTATAGACTTTACTATAGCAAATGTAAAAGCAGATAGGTATACTTATCTACACAGATTTATGACAAGCTCGATAGGAAGGGGAGAAAGAAAAGAAATAAACCATGCAAAAGATTATGAAGAGATAACAAAGCTTGGTTTTATAATTGCAAACTATGAAGAAAGAAAAAAATCTATATTTACACAGTATGAAGGTTTTGCAAGACAGTTAAATGCTGAAATTATAAAAGATGAAGACCTTATTGATGAAATAACATGTTTAACAGAGTTTCCAATAGGTATCGTTGGAGAATTTTTTCCAAGTTATCTAATTTTACCTAAGGAAGTTATTATAACTGTATGTAAACACCATCAAAGATATTTGAATTTCATTAAAGATGGTAAGTTGATACCACAATTTTTGGCATTTTCAAACAATGCAGTAAAAGATAGAAACATTGTAAAAAATGGTTATGAAAAAGTATTAAAAGCAAGGCTTGAGGATGCTTTATTCTTTTATAACGAGGACTTAAAGAAAAAATTAGAAGATAATATAGAAAAGTTAAAAGGTATACAGTTTCATGAAAAACTTGGCTCTGTGTATGATAAAGTCATAAGAAATTTAGAACTATCTAAAAAGATAGCAAATCTTTTAGATTATAAAGAGATACAAAAATTAGAGAGAGCTGTTTTACTTTCAAAAGCAGACCTTACTACAGAAATGGTAAAAGAGTTTGATGAACTTCAAGGTATAATGGGAATGTACTATGCTCAAAAGCAAGGAGAAGATGAAGAAGTAGCAAGAGCTATATATGAACATTACCTACCAAAAACGTCAGATGATGAATTACCTGAAACGTCATTAGGTACTATTAGTGCATTAGCTGACAAAATAGATACAGTTTACTCTTTTATAAAGATAGGAGAGATACCAAAAGCATCTACTGACCCATTTGGTATAAGAAGAAATGCTATAGGTATAGTAAGGGTATTAGTTGAAAAAGAGATAGATTTAGACCTTAGAGATTTAATAGATGATGAAAATGTTGTTGATTTTATACTATCAAGATTAGAAAGTTATTTGCAATCAAAAGGCTTTAAAACGGATACTATAAATGCTGTATTATCACTTAAAGATGCAAACCTCTATAGAAATTATCTAAAAGTTAAAGCCTTAACCATACTAAAAGAAAATCCAGAGTATGAAAATGTGATAAAAGTGTTTAAAAGAGTAGGAAATATTATTCCTCAAACTTTTAATGGCGTATTTTCCTTAGATTTAGCAGAAAACAGTTTTGAAAAAGAGCTTTATGAAAAATTTGTTGAGATAAAAGCTAAATTCTTAGGTCTAATAAATGGTAAAAATTACATTAATGCTTTATCTTTACTATTAGAGCTAAAACCTTATATAGATAGATTTTTTGATAATGTTATGATTATGGTAGAAGATGAAAAAATAAAAAATAATCGTCTTGGACTTTTAAAAGAGATAAATGACTTATTTAAAAATATAGCAGATTTTACAAAATTAATTGGAGGTTAGCAATGGCTAAAAAGTTAGTTTTATGGCTTAATGAAGTTGGTATGGAAGATATAGAGCTTGTTGGAGGTAAAAATGCATCATTAGGAGAGATGATTAAAGGATTATCTTCTCTCGGTATTAAAATCCCAATGGGGTTTGTAGTTACATCAGAAGCTTACTGGCATTTTGTAGATTATAACAATTTAAGAGAAAAGATAAGAGAAATCCTTGCAGGTTTAGATCCAAACAATATAGAAGATTTAGCTAAAAGAGGTTTGACAATTAGAGAACTTATAAAAGGCGGAAACTTCCCAGAAGATTTAAAAGAAGAAATTTTAAGAGCATATAAAGAACTTAGTGATATGTATGGACAGTTTAGAGTTGATGTTGCTGTTAGGTCGTCTGCTACAGCTGAAGACTTACCAAATGCATCGTTTGCAGGTCAGCAAGATACATACCTTAATATAAAAGGAGATGAAACATTATTATCTGCTATTAGAAGTTGCTTTGCTTCTTTATTTACAGATAGGGCAATATCTTATAGAGAATCTTTTAAGTTTGATCACTTTGCAATAGGTCTTGCTGTTGGTGTTCAAAAGATGGTAAGATCTGACCTTGCTGCTTCAGGTGTATCATTTTCTATAGATTCAGATAGTGGTTTTAGAGATGTTGTTCTTATAAATGCATCTTATGGTCTTGGTGAGATGGTAGTTCAAGGAGCTGTTACACCAGATGAATTTTTAGTATTTAAACCAACACTAAAAGAAGGGTATGAAGCTATTATTGAGAAAAAGCTTGGTAGAAAAACCCATAAAATGGTTTATGGGACTACACCAGATGAGAGAACAAAAATAGTTCCAGTATCAAAAGAAGAGCAAGCTAAATTCTGCTTGGAAGATGCAGAAGTTTTAAAACTTGCAAAATGGGTAATGGCAATAGAAGAGTACTACTCAAATAAGTATGGAAAATGGACACCTATGGATGTAGAATGGGCAAAAGATGGAGAACTAAATGAGCTTTTTGTAGTTCAAGCAAGACCAGAAACAGTTCATTCACATAAAGACCATTCTAAAATAACTACATATAAAATTACAGAACCTTATGAAACAAGAATAAATAAAAGAATTGTAGAAGGTATAGCAGTTGGAGATAAAGTTGCATTTGGTAAAGTAAGAATACTTCATGATTTAGAAGATGCAAAAGAATTTCAAGCTGGAGAAGTACTTGTTACAGACATGACAGACCCAGACTGGGAACCAATAATGAAAAAAGCAGCTGCAATAGTTACGAATAAAGGTGGTAGAACATGTCATGCTGCTATAGTTGCTAGAGAACTTGGTGTTCCAGCAGTTGTAGGGACTGGAAATGCTACAGAAGTATTAGAAAACGGAGATGAAGTAACCGTCTCTTGTGCAGAAGGTGAAAGAGGTTATGTTTACAGAGGAAAAGTAGAGTTTGAAGTTGAAGAGTTTGATCTAAATAACTTACCAAAAACAAAAACGCCTATACTTATGAACGTTGCTTCACCAGAAGGTGCATTTGACTTTTCATTTTTACCAAATGCTGGTGTAGGACTTGCAAGGGAAGAATTTATCATAAATAACTACATCTCTATACATCCACTTGCACTTATTAAATTTGACGAAATTAAACAAAAAGATTCTGAGATTGCAGAGATAATAGAAGATAAAACATTTGGATATGAGAATAAAGAGGAATATTACGTTAAAAAACTTTCTTATGGAATTGCAAAAATAGCAGCTGCATTTTATCCAAAACCAGTTATTGTTAGATTTTCAGATTTTAAATCAAATGAGTATGCAAACTTGATAGGTGGAAAGTATTTTGAACCAGAAGAAGAAAACCCAATGATAGGCTTTAGAGGTGCTTCAAGATACTACTCAGAATTTTTCAAACCAGCATTTGGACTTGAATGTAAAGCTATATTAAGGGTTAGAAATAAAATGGGCTTAAAGAATGTTATAGTAATGGTGCCATTCTGTAGAACACATGAAGAAGCTAAAAAAGTTTTAGAAGTTATGGAAGATTATGGATTAAAAAGAGGAGAAAATGGTTTACAAGTTTATGTAATGTGTGAGCTTCCTTCAAACGTTATACTTGCAGATCAATTTGCAGAATACTTTGATGGTTTCTCTATAGGTTCAAATGACTTAACTCAGTTAACACTTGGATTAGATAGAGATTCTTCACTTGTTGCTCATCTTTATGATGAAAGGAATGAAGCAGTAAAAAGAATGATAGCCCAAGTAATAAAAGTTGCAAAAGAGAAAGGTAAAAAGATAGGTATATGTGGACAAGGGCCTTCAGATTTCCCTGATTTTGCACAGTTTTTAGTAGAACAAGGTATAGATACAATATCTATAAACCCAGACTCTATCATAAAAACAACAAAGGCTATTTACGAAATAGAGAAAAAGTTAGGTATTTAACAAATAATCAAAAAGGGGGGAAATATTTCCCCTTTTTCTTTTTAAAGATTTTTTTTTTTAAATCCGATTATATTTATATATAAATAAAGAAAATTTAAAAAATGAGGAAGTTATGGTTAAAAATATCTTGTCTACGGTTAGCTTGTCTCTTTTACATAAAAAAACAAAACTTTATACAGGTATAGAAGTAGATTATGATTTTATAAGGGTATCTACATTAGAAAAAGACGAAAAAGATCAAACAGTTTTTTCTTTAATGCCTTTTGAGTTTGAAATTACAGGTGATAATCAGCAAGATGGTTTAATCCTTAAGGAAGAAATAGAAAAAAGGGGATTGGAAATTAAAAATGCTAATTTTTCTATACCTTCATCTTCTCTTCTTTTTAAAAATTTAAAACTTCCTTTGCTTTCAGAAAAAGAAATTAAAGATGCTATAGAATGGAATATAAGAGAAGATATAGAGAATTTAAAATCTGAAACTATTTATGATTATTCAATTCTAAATAAGGAACAAAATTTTTTCAATATATTGGTTGTTATAGCAAAAAAACAACAAATTCAAAGAATTTTAGAAATATCAGAAGAAGCAAAAATTAATGTAGGTATCATAGAGCCATCTTCAATTTCACTTCTTAACATGGCTCATATGCAAAAAAATAAAGTTTCAAAAAACAAAGAAGAAAAGAATATATGTATAATTCATTTAGATAAAAACGATTCATTTATGGTATTTTATAATGATAATACTTTAATTTTACAACCAATAGATTTCAACTCTGAAGTTTATAAAAATCTTAGCCCTGATGAGAAAGAGCAAGAAGTAATAAGATTGATAAACGAGATAAATTACTTTTTCTTAACTATTCAAGAACCTAAGATTATATATTCTTCAGGTTTTTTTGCAAAATATCCAGAAATAAAAGCTTATATGCAACTTAAATTTAGTACAAGGTTTATACTTGAAGATTTAGATCCAGTGATGGCATTTGATATTGCTTATAAAGGTAATTTCCCGATTTCTATTTTTAATACATCAATTAGTTTAGCTTATAGGGGTATGCTATGATAAATATAAACCTAAATCCTAAGAAGAAATCAAAAGAAAAATTAGCTATAACAAAATTTTCTATTCCAAAAATTGATTTTAAAAACCTAAATGTCATATTTTTAGTTGGAATTGGTGGAGCTTTAGTAGTAGCTTTAGAATTTGCTTATTATCTATATATAGCAAAAAGAGTTAGTGATTTAAATGAAAAAAAGACTGTTTTACTGTCTGAACAAGAAAAATATAAAGATTTAAAAGATAAAATTGACAAAATAAGAATAGCATTAACAGAAGAAGAGAAAATTAAAGAGAAATTAAACCTTAAACTAAAAACGTTAGAAAAAGTAAGTGAAAGTAAAAAACCTCTAACACCAAAAATAGAAAGTATAGTAAGGTCTATCCCAGATGGTTTATGGCTTGATACTTTAGAACTATCCCAAAATAATGGAAAAGTATCAGGTTACTCATTAAATCCAAATTTGATATCTCTATACTATAGAAATTTAAACAAAACATATAAACAACTAAATTTTAACGCAACAGAGAAAAAAGCAGCTACTAAAAATTTAGATTTTTATAGTTTTACATTTGAATTTAAAAACTAAGGAGAAACTGTTATGGATATAAGAGAACAATGGGAACAAACTCCACTTTGGCAAAGAATATTTTTAATATTCATAGGGTTACTATTTTTTGCTTTTGTTATATATAATTTTCTTTTATCTCCAAAACTTGATGAGTATAAAAATTTAAAAGAAGAAATCTTGAATCTTGAAAATCAAGTTGAGTTATTAAAAAATTCTGTAGATGCTAAAAAACAAAAAATATTAGAGAAAAAATTAGAAGAAGTTAAGGAAGCAATAAAACAAGATGAGTTCAAAATACAATCTTTATCTAATATCATTCCACCAAAACCAGATATAGATGATGTTTTAAGTATTGTTTCATTAACTGCAAGAAAAAATATGACAATATTAAACTCTTTTAAAGTAGATAAAGAAGAAGAGATTTACCTATATTACAACAAAGATACAGATAAGTTAGAAGAGATTAAACCAAAGCAAGATAAAGATAAACAGGTTCAAATTCCTGCAAATGCTATTAAGCTAAAAAAAATAGTTATAAATACTGATTTGTCTGGCGATATGAAAAGTATAAAAAACTTTTTAGATGATATATCAAAATCTGAAAGATTTATAGTTGCAGATAATATTGTTTTAAAAAAAGAAGGAAATGCTTTAATATCTACAATTAATTTAGTAGTTTACTATCTACCGGAGGAATAAAAATGATTAGAATAATATTATTTTTAATAATTTTATTTAAATTTTCTTTTGCAGAAAGTGTTAATTTACCATCACTGCAAGATTTAGGGCCATTTATAGGGTTGGAAGCTACTGTAGGATATATTCAAAAAGAAAATGGGGAAAAATTTATGGTTGTTGAGACACCAGAAGGAACAAAGTTAGTTAAAGTTAAAACAAACCCACAGGAAATTATAAATAAAAAAATAAATAATGGAGATATACCATGAAGAAGAAATTATTAGCTACAGCTATAATATCATCAATTTTTGTTCCATCTATTTCATTTGGAGAGAAAATTTCAGCAGAGTTTAATAATGCAAAGCTTTCAACAGTAGTAGATGCTATATCCCAAGCTTCTAATTTTAATGTTATATGGGATAAAGACGCAATAGCTCAAAAGGATAAATTGGTAAATTTGTCGATAAAAAGACCTATAGAAGCAGAAAGTTTGTTTAATCTTGTCCTTCTTGAAAATGGCCTTATAAGTATAAAAGAAAATGGTATATATAAAATAAAAGTTGCTGATGATTATTCTATAACTATACCTTCAGAGGTAATAAAAGCTTTTGGGAAAGATTTGTTTGATGGAGTTATTTCAAATGTTAAAAGATATGCTTCACCTTCTGCAGTGATAAAAGTAGATAATTTAAGCTATACTATCTTTGTTAAAGATGATAAAGATAATATAGATAGAATAAAAGTATCAATAACTGCATATATTGACAGTGTCAAAAAGCAATCAGAAGAGATATCAAAACTACAACAGCAAGAAGGACAGTTTATGAAAAAAGAGTTTAATATAGATTTTGAAAAATTTAAATCTATTGAAGATAATATAGCAGAGAATATTGGACTTTATGGAAAGTATGAATATGATAAAGAAAAAGAGAAGTTAGTTGTATTTGATACTAAAGAAAATGTTATAAAAATTTCAAGATTAGTAGGTCAAATTACACAGGATAAAATTGAAACAAAATGTTTTTATGCAAGAGGTCTTGAGCCTGGAGAAATTATAGAGAATATAAAAGAAAATGATTTATCAGAAAATGGAACTGTAATTTTTAAAGCTAAAGGTGTTAGCGAAACTAGAGGAGTTGAACAGAGACAGATTTCAACAACAGGTACTGCACAGTTAACTGGTGTGACAGCAGGTATTACTGAACCCACATCTCAAACAGCTGGAATAATAACATCTTTGCCTAAAATCTGTATTACAGATACAGCAAAAGTTATAGAAAAAATTAAATATAAATATTCAGATTATTTACTTGATAGACCTTATCAGATAGCTATAGAAGCAAGAATTGTTCAAATAAGTACAAAAAATTTAAAAGATTTAGGTATTCAATGGGGTGGAGGAGCATTTAATTTAGATAATAATCGTACAAAAATTATTTCTGGTTCAAATACCAATAATTTTACATATGCGATTAATTATACTTCTCCAACTTTAAGTATAACAAGAAATTATAATGGTGGTTTTGCAGCAGATTTTCCTGCTTCTAATGCAAAAATAGGTTCTGGCTTTGCTCTTGGATTTATACTTGGTGGTACCCAAAACTTTTTAGATATAAGACTTAGCGCTCTGCAAAGTATAGGAAAATCTAGAATTTTATCAAAGCCTCAAATTGTTACAATAGATGGAGAAATGGCTGAAATATCTCAAGGTTATGAAGTACCATATACAACAGCAGTAGCAGCTGGTGGTGGAACTACAGCTTCAGTTTCATTTAAAAAGGCTGTTTTAAAACTAAATGTAACACCAAGAACAACGGCAGATGGAAATATTATAATGGATCTTATTATAACTCAAGATATACCAGACTTTAAAAACACAGTTCTTGGAAATCCTCCAATTCAAACTAAAACAATAACAAGTAAAGTTGTAGCAAAAGATGGATCAACTGTTGTTATAGGTGGAATTCTTGAAAAAACAGAAGATCAACAAAGAAATGGTATACCAGGACTTATGAATGTACCAATTTTAGGAGCTTTATTTAGGGAAGATATTAACGAAGAACAAGCTACAGAGCTGTTAATTTTCCTATCTCCTAAAATTGTTTATGAATAAAATTTTTGAACTTTTGCAAAATTGCATAAATGAGTATGAAAAGAGCAATAATTTACAAATATTGAAATTGGCATAAAATTTGATTATATAGACAACAACTGAACAAGATTAATATTGATAAAAATCAA
>JBBIPN010000004.1:0-34647 GCA_037442825.1 Sulfurihydrogenibium sp.
CTCTTTTGATAAGATGGCAAAACCTTTTTTAAAAGGTAAAAGTTTTCCATCCCTTGTTCTTGCACCTTCAGGAAAAATAACAAGATTTTTACCTTCTTTTAATAGATAAGCTGATTTTTGTAATGAAGCTTTTAAATCTTTATTAACATTTACAATTAAAATATTAAAATTATTAGCGATAGACTTTCTAAATTTTGAATTGAAATATGTTTCTTCTGCTAAAAAGTATGTATTTTTAAGTATATCTGATGATAAAGAAGCTAAAAGTAGAAAGCCATCAAGAAAGCTTTGATGATTAGGAGCAAAAATTACAGGAGATTTTGGAATGTTTTCTAAACCTTCAATTTCTAATTTATTATATACCCTAAAGATATAATAAAATATAGGTTTTATAAGTCCTAAGTACCCAGGTTTTATGCTTACTTTTATCGGTTGATTTAAAACGTCTTTCCAGTTTATATCCCTGTACTGGATGGTTTGTTTTTTCTCTTCTATATATCTTGAAATCTTTTCAACTGTTTGATAGTTAACTAAATCCTTTTCATCTATTGAAATACCAAATGTATTTTCTAAAAAAGTAATAAACTCTATTTTTCCAAGGGAATCTAAACCAATATCTATTTCTAAATGGGCATCAGGGTATATTTTTAATCTCGTATACTTTTCTAAGTAATTTTTTATTATCTTATAAACTTCAGTATCTGGTTCTTTTATCTGTCTTGGTTTTTCGACACTTTCTAAAAATTGATTTAACATAAATCTTCTAATTTTACCAAGTCTTGTTTTTGGAAGTTCTTGATTTACTATTTTAAATCCACCTATCCTTTTATAACTAACTGCTTGTTGATTGTATTTATCAATAACGTTCCACTTTATTGTTTCTTCAATATTTACAATATTTTTTTTCTTTACAACATCAAGATCTGGGTATACAACTGCAAAAAGTTGGTTATATTTTTGAATAATAGCTATCTCTTTTACAATATTAAACTCTTTTAGTATTTTACTTTCTATCTCTTCTGGGTTTATATTCTTTCCATTTGGTAAAACTATTATCTCTTTTTTTCTTCCTGTTATGTAGAGGTATCCTTCTTTATCAGTATAACCAAGGTCACCTGTCTTAAAGTAGCCATCTATAAATGCATTTTTTGTTTCTTCTGGTTTATTTAAATAACCAACAAATACATTATCACCTTTAACTAAGACTTCTTCATCTTGGATTTTAACTTCAACAGATTCTATAGGTTTTCCTACACTTCCAAGTTTTACTTTATTTGGCGGGTTAAATGATATAATAGGTGAAGTTTCTGTTAAACCATAACCTTCTATAACTGTAAATCCTAAATTTTCGAAATCTTTAGCTATCTGGATATCAAGTTTTGCACCACCTGATACAAAATATTTAATATTTCCACCAAAAACATCATGAACTTTTCTAAATATTATCTTTTTAAATTTTTTAGATTTAACTATAAGTGAAGCTTTATATATTGTTTTCAATAAAGTACTACTGTTTATTTTTTCGAATATCCTTCTATGGAAGAGAGAGTAAAGTCTTGGAACACCTATTAAGATAGTTATTTTATATTTTTGAAATTTTTCTAATATATCTTCAGGAGATAGTTTATCTAAAAATACTATTGTAGCTTTCAAATGTAGCGGAATAAGCATAGAAACCATAAGTGGATAAGAGTGGTGAAATGGTAAAATTGCCAATGTTAAGTCTTCACTGTTTGCTATATTTACTTTTTCAATGCTTTTTATATTAGAAAGAAGATTTTTATATGTAAGCATAACACCTTTTGGCATTCCAGTAGTACCAGATGTGTAAAGTATTAAAGCAACATCTTCATATTTTGAAGGAAATGATATATTGTCTATGTTTTCTTTTGTACTAATGTTTATATCTTCAAAAACAAATATTTTTATATCAAAATCTATATTTTTTAACGCCTTAAAAACAATGTCTTTATTATTTGCTGAAGTGAAAATATACTTTGGTTTACTATCATTTAGTATATATGTAAGTTCTTCTTCATTTGACATAAAATCTATTGGAGTATTTATTCCATCTTTTAACCATATAGCAAAAAATGTATATATCCATTCAGGTCTATTTTCACTGAAAATCGCAACTTTATCTGTAGGATTTATATCTAAAAGTTTACTATAATGAAATATATTATTTATAAGCTGTTTATAACTTATCTTTTTTCCTTTGTATATTAAAGCTGTTTTGTTTAAAGGTTTTAAATTTATCATTATATTTCAATATGATATAATTTATACTCGTAATATTATACATCAAGAGGTTGTTAATGAAATTTTTAACAGGTGATGAGATAAGACAAAGTTTTTTAAAATTTTTTGAAAGTAAAGGGCATACTATTGTAAAATCGGCTTCTATAATACCAGAAAATGACCCTACATTACTTTTTGTAAATGCTGGTATGGTTCCTTTTAAAAATTTATTTTTAGGATTAGAAAAAAGACCATATAAAAGAGCTGCTTCTTGTCAAAAGGTTTTTAGAGTATCTGGTAAACATAATGATTTAGAGAATGTTGGATATACACCAAGACATCACACATTTTTTGAGATGCTTGGCAACTTTTCATTTGGTGATTATTTTAAAAAGCAAGCTATAGAGTTTGCTTGGGAATATTTAACGGAACATTTAAAAATTCCAGAGGAAAAACTTCTTGTTTCAGTATTTGAAGAAGACGATGAAGCCTTTGAGATATGGAATAAACATATAGGATTACCAGAATATAAGATAAAAAGAATGGGATATAAAGATAACTTCTGGTCAATGGGTGATACTGGACCTTGTGGATCATGTTCGGAAATATACTATGACAAAGGAGAAAAGTTTGGAAATCCAGAGTTTGGATCTGATGAAGATTTTAGATACTTAGAGATATGGAACCTTGTTTTTATGCAGTACAATAGAGATGAGAATGGAATACTACATCCACTTCCAAATCCAAGTATAGATACTGGAATGGGTCTTGAAAGGATAGCTTCAATATTACAAAATGTAGATAGTAACTACGATACAGACCTATTTAAACCAGTAATCCAGTTTGCAGAAGATATATCAGGTAAAGAGTATGGAGTAAACGAAAAAGATGATATAGCAATGCGTGTTATTGCTGATCATCTAAGGGCAATAACATTTTTAATATCAGATGGTGTATTCCCATCAAATGAAGGAAGAGGTTATGTACTTAGAAGAATATTAAGAAGAGCTTTAAGGTATGGAAAAAATCTTGGTATAGAAAGACCATTTTTACATGAAGGTGTAGATGTTGTAATAGAAAAAATGAAAAATGCATATCCTGAACTTGTAAGTAATAGAAACTTCATAAAAACAATAACAAAATCAGAAGAAGATAAGTTTTTAAAAACATTAAAAAGGTCTATGGATATTCTCTATGAGATGATAGAAAAATCTAAGAAAGAAGATAAAAAATTACTTACCGGGGAAGAAGCATTTAAACTTTATGATACATATGGATTCCCTATAGATATAATGGAAGAGATCCTTAAAGATGAAAATTTAAGTTATGATAGACAAGAGTTTTTAGAGCTTTTAAATCAACAAAAGGAAAAAGCAAGAAAAAGCTGGAAATCTCAAAGTAAGGAAATAAAACCTATCTATCTTACATTGAAAAATACATTAAAAGAAACTGAGTTTGTCGGATATGAAACATTAACATATGAAAATTCAAAAGTTTTAGCAATTATAAAAGGTGATGAGACAGTTAAACAAGGAAATCCAGAAGAAGAATTAGAGATAGTCCTTGATATTACACCGTTTTATCCAGAAAAAGGTGGTCAAATTGGAGATAGAGGTGTAATTGAAGGAGTAAACTTCTTATTTGAAGTGATTGATACGCAAACACCTGTTGAAGGTCTTATAGTTCACAAAGGAAAAATCCTATTTGGAACTTTAAAAGAAGGTGATTATGTAAATGCAAAAGTTGACAGAGAAAGAAGAGAAAGTATAATGAGACATCATACAGCTACACATCTTTTACATGCGGCATTAAGAAATGTGTTAGGGGATCATGTTAAACAAGGAGGTTCATTAGTTTCTGATGAATACTTAAGATTTGATTTTACACATTTTGAAAGTTTAACAGATGAAGAGATAAAGATAATTGAAGAAACAGTTAATAGAGAAATTATGAAAAATGAAGAAGTTGTATGTCAAGAGATGGAGTATGAAGAAGCTCTAAAAACTGGGGCTATGGCCATATTTGAAGAGAAATATTCAGATGTTGTTAGGGTAATATCTGCTGGAATATCTAAAGAGTTATGTGGTGGAACGCACGTTAAAAGAACAGGTGATATTGGATATTTTAAAATCCTTTCTGAATATGCTATTTCATCTGGAACAAGAAGGATAGAAGCTGTAGCTGGTATAAAAGCTGTAGAAAGAGGATTACAAGAACATTTTCTACTAAAAGAGTTATCAAGAATACTAACAGCTAAAGAAGATCAGATAGTAGATAGATTAGTTAAACTTCAAAATCAGATAAAAGAAAAAGATAGAGAAATTGAAAATTTAAGAAAGAAACTTGCAATTACAAAAATAAATGAGAATGTTAAAATCTTAGAGATTCAAGATGTAAAAGCTGTATTCGGAGCAATAGAAAATCTAAATCCTAATGAACTTAGAGAGATATCAGATAACCTTAAACAAAAATTTAAAAATTCTATAATTTTACTTGTATCTAATGATACAGAAAAACAAAAGATAAACTTTATTGTTTCTATCTCAAAAGATATTACAGATAGATATAAAGCAGGTGATATTGTTAAGCAGTTGGCTGCAGCTGTAGGCGGAAACGGTGGTGGAAGACCAGATTTTGCTCAAGGTGGAACAACAGCTAATATACAATCAGATGTTATATTTGAGGAATTTAAAAAATTATTGAGGTGGGAAAGATGAAGAAGCTAAATTTAGTGTTTTTATTTTTATCGTTTATATTTTTAGTTGCATCATGTGCTAACAATGAAATAGTTATTCAACCTAATGCACCTGTAACGTTTGTAGCTAAAACAGAAAGAAAAGGTGATTACACATTTATCATTCCTGCTAACTTTCAACTTATTGAAAATGAATCTCTTATATATGAAAATAACAACATGTATAGATCTTATCTAATCTATAAAGGAGAAGGGTTTATTCAAGATTTAGTTAATTTTTATGATAGAGAGATGGGAAAAGCTGGTTGGAAAAAGTTATCTGCTTTGATTGGAAAAGATGCAATATTAGCATATCAAAAAGAAAGTCAGATAGTTGTTATTAAAATTGTTTATGGTCTTACAAATACATATTTAAAAATTCTTCTAACGAGATAAAAGTTGAGAAAATTCTATATGCCGCCAGAATGGTACAAACATAAAGGAACATGGCTTTCTTATCCCTACAATCCTGAAACATTTTTTGAAAAGTTAGATAACGTTAGAGATAAATATACTGATATGGTTAAGTTACTATCAGAATGTGAAGAAGTCCATATAAACGTCAACGATGAAGAAATAGAACAAGATTTAATAAAAAGACTAAAAGATAAAAACGTCAAATTTGAAAATATATTTATCCATAAATTTCCTACAAATGATGCTTGGTGTAGAGATCATGGAGCTATTATTGTAAAAGATTTAGAAACAAGTAAACCAGTCGCACTTGATTTTATATTTAATTCTTGGGGCGGTAAATATCCTTATGAACTTGATAACGAAATAGCCAAAAATATGGCTGAATATTTAGGTTATGAGAGAGTAGAAACAGGTATGGTTTTAGAAGGTGGGTCTATAGATGTAAATGGAAATGGCTTAGTGTTAACTACAGAATCATGTCTCTTAAATCCAAACCGTAATCCTTATATGACAAAAGGAAAGATAGAAGATAATTTAAAAAAATACTTTGGTGTTCATACAGTTATATGGCTTAAAGAAGGTATAGTTGGAGACGATACAGATGGTCATATAGACGATATAACAAGGTTTGTAAATGACAGTACTGTTGTTACTGTAATTGAAGAAGATAAAAATGATGAAAACTATGAGATACTAAAAGAAAACTATGAAAAATTAAAAGCATATGAAAATTTAAATATAGTAAAATTACCGATGCCTGATCCATTATACTATAAAGGTGATAGACTCCCTGCAAGTTATGCAAATTTTTATATATCAAATAAATACGTTATAGTACCAATATTTAACTGTGATAAAGATGAAATAGCTTTAGATATACTTTCATCTTTATTTGAAGATAGGGTTGTAGTTGGGATAGATGCAAGTGATATTGTTGTAGGTCTTGGAACATTTCACTGCTTAACTCAACAGATACCAGAAATATAATGATTTAAATCATACTGATAAACTAATTAAAAAATTAGAATATTAGAATAAATTAATAAATAAAAGGAGTGAGCGTTGTACTTAGATAAAGAGACTTATAAAAAAATCCATATATCTGTTAAAGAATTAAAAGAAAAGATAGACAAAGGTGAAGATTTTATACTTTTAGATGTTAGAGAACCACAGGAGTATAATTTCTCAAGAATAAAAGAAAAAGAAGCTATGCTTGTTTCTTTAATGAGTTTGCCAAGGATAATACATAAACTTCCTAAGGATAAAAATATTTACGTATTTTGTAGAAGTGGAAATAGAAGTCTTCAAGCTACATTATGGTTGTTACAAAATGGTTTTACAAAAGTGAAAAATGTAGAAGGTGGTATATTAGCTTGGTCTGATGAAATAGATCCAACAGTTCCTAAATATTAGGAACTTTCCTTACTTCTATACTTAACTTATGTGCTTCTAAACCTTCTGATTTAGCCATATTTATCGCATGATTAGCAACTCTTTCAAAACCAGATTTTGATACATATATAACAGAACTTCTTTTTATAAAGTCATAAACACCTAAAGGTGATGAAAATCTTGCAGCTCTTGATGTAGGGAGTACGTGATTTGGACCTAATATATAATCACCAAGTGGTTCTGTTGAATACTCTCCTAAAAATATAGCTCCAGCATGTCTTATTTTCTCAAGGTAATCAAAAGGATTCTTTACAACTATCTCTAAATGTTCTGGAGCTATATAGTTTGCAACTTCGCAAGCATCATCTAAACTATCAACTATAAAAATATGACCGTATGTACTTAAAGATTTCTCTGCTATCTCTTTTCTTGAAAAATCTTTTAAAAGTTTATTGTAAAGTGTATCAACTACATCGTTTGCAAGTTTTTCTGAAGTTGTAATAAGGATTGAAGCAGCTAATTCATCATGTTCAGCCTGAGATAGTAAATCAGCAGCTACCCATGTAGGATTTGCTGTTTCATCTGCTATAACCAGAATTTCAGAAGGTCCAGCAATCATATCTATATCTACTACGCCATACAGATTTTTCTTAGCAAGGGCAACGTATATATTCCCTGGTCCTACAATTTTATCTACTTTTTTAACTGTTTCTGTCCCAAAAGCCATAGCAGCTACAGCCTGAGCTCCACCAATTCTGTATACTGTTTCTATGCCACATATATAAGCTGCTGCAAGGGTATATTTATTTGGGTTAGGAGAGCACATAACAATTTCACCAACACCAGCAACTATAGCTGGAACTGCATTCATAATAACACTTGAAGGATAAGCAGCTTTTCCGCCAGGAACATAAAGACCTACTATTTCAAGTGGAGTTATCTTTTGACCTAAAATCATACCTTCTTCTTCTTTAAAGAAAGATTTTTCTTTCTGTTGTTCATGGAAGTCATAAATTCTTTCAAAAGCAACTTCGTATGCCCACCTAACATCATATTCTATAGAATCATAAGCTTTTTCAAGTTCTTCATAAGGTATAATAAGGTCTTCTTTTGTTATTTTTACTTTATCAAACTTTTCTGTATACTCTATTAAAGCTTCATTACCTTTTTCTTTAACATTTTTTATAATCTCTTTTACTGTAGGTTCATAGGACTCTATCTCAAAATCACTTCTTTTAATTAAAAGTTTTAAATCTTTATTTTCTTTATAATATTTTCTTCTTAAATCAACTATTTTCATATTAATCTCCTTTATTTTTTAGTTCCACATATATAACAAACACCTTCTTCTGTTTTTGCCCAATGTTTTTTACCTGCTGGTACTTCCAGTATCTCACCAGCTTTTAGATGATAAACTCTCTCTTCAGTGCCAATTGTAATAGAACCTTCTAAAATAAATCGTACTTCATCATAGTAATGATAGTGCCAGTCATAATATGTTCCGGGACTATCACACCATTTATAAATATTATCATAACCAAGTTGTTTTAACTTTTCTATATATTCTTTCATAGTTTTATATTAACTTAAATTTGGAAAATTTTCCAGTAGATTCCACACATATTTGGTATATTTTTTCTCTTTTGGATTTTCATATACTATTAGTGGTGGTTCTACTATTTCACCACCTTCTTTAGCCGATTTAGAAGCTTCTAATAGAAAGTGGGTTGCTTTCTCTTCTATAGATGGATGTATGAATTTATAACGTTTTGGTTGTAATTTATACTTTTTTAAAACAGAGATAGTCTCAGAAAATCTATCAACAACATTTATAATAAAAAGTTTACCTTTGTTTTTAAGTAAATACCAACTTCCATATATAAAATCTTCTAAGTTTGCTGTAACTTCACTTCTTGCAATCTTCTCTTGTACATTACTATAACGTCCTTCTTTAAAATATGGTGGATTTATTACAACATAATCAAAAAATTGATGAGGATATTGACCTTTAACATCTTTAACATTGCAGCATATAAGATTAACATCTACGTTATTTATAATGAAATTTCTTTTTGCAATATCACACATCTCTTCCTGAACTTCTAAAGCATAAAATTTTAAGTTTTTGTATTTAAGGTTTGTAAGTATAGGTATTATGCCGCTTCCCGTTCCGATGTCTATAAGATTTCCAGATGATTTTATATTTAAAAAATCTACAACTAAAAGACTGTCTATATTAAATCTATAACCTTCTTTTTTTTGAATTATTTGAACTTTCCCCCTAATAAAGGGGGAGATATCCTCGTCTTCTTTTATAATATTAAACTTTTGCTGTTGCAAGGTTTAATAATGTTTCTGCTCTTTGTTTTTGTTTTTCATAATGAGACCTTTCTTCGTCTGTAAGTGATTCACTTTGAAGTTTGTTATTTGCTTCTTCTAAAAGTTTCTTTTCATTCTCAACATTTATCTCTTCCAGTTGATATGCTTCTTCAACTAAAGCTATAACTTTATCTCCTCTAACATCTAAGACACCATAAGTTATTGCATACTCTAAAACTTCTCCATCACCTTTTTCTATTCTTAGTTTTCCAGGTGTTATGTTTGTTAAAAGTAACATGTGATTTTCAAGTATTCCAATTTCTCCATCTGCTGTAGTGATAACAGTTTGATAAACATCACCACTAAATATACTACCTGTTGGAGTTACAACATCTAACTTATACATAATGCCTCCATATTTGAAAATTCTTAGAAAATTATAGCACAAATAAGGTTATAATATTTAAAAAAAATTTAGGAGAGGTTAATGGTAGATCAACTTAGAGATTTTAAAAGAGATTATTACTGTGGAGATTTAAATGAATCAAATATAGGTGAAGAAGTAAGGCTTCTTGGATGGGTAGATACAGTTAGAGACCATGGAGGAGTACTATTTATAAATCTTAGAGATAGAGAAGGTATAGTTCAGGTAGTATTTGATCCATCAAAAATAAGTGAAGAACTTTACAATAAAGCAAAAAAATTAAAAAGTGAGTATGTAATAGGTGTAAGAGGAAGAGTGGGAAAAAGACCTGTTGGTACAGAAAATCCAAAAATGAAAACAGGTAATATAGAAGTTCATGGAGAAGATTTACTTATACTAAATACATCTAAAGTTTTACCATTCCAAATAGAAGACAATATAAAAGTCAATGAAGAAGTTAGGTTAAAATACAGATACTTAGATTTAAGAAGACCTTCTATGCAAAGGAATATTGTACTAAGACACGAAGTTTATCAAGCAGTTAGAGAGTTTTTAGTAGGAAATGGTTTTATTGAAGTAGAAACACCAATGCTCACAAAATCAACGCCAGAAGGTGCGAGAGATTTTCTTGTACCATCAAGACTTGAGAAAGGAAAATTTTATGCATTACCTCAATCTCCTCAGCTTTTTAAACAGATATTAATGGTAGCAGGCCTTGAAAGATACTTCCAAATTGTAAAATGTTTTAGAGATGAAGATTTAAGGGCAGATAGACAACCAGAATTTACACAGATAGACTTAGAGATGTCTTTTGTCTCACAAGAAGATGTTATGTCTCTATCTGAAGGATTGATACAGTATGTGTATAAAAAGGTTTTAGGAATAGATATAAAAATACCTTTTAGAAGGATGAGCTATGATGAAGTTGTAAATAAGTATGGAACAGATAAACCAGATTTAAGATATGGATTAGAGTTGATAGATGTTAGTGATATTGCTAAAGAAGTAGAATTTAAAGTATTTAATGATGCCGTTAAATCAGGAGGTATAGTTAAAGGAATAAATATAAAAGGTGGTTCTAAATTTTCAAGAAAAGAGATAGATGATCTAACAGAGTATGCTAAAAAGTTTGGTGCGAAAGGTATGGCTTGGATAAAGCTTGAAAATGGTGGAGTAAATTCTCCTATTCTAAAGTTTTTTACAGAAGAACAAAAACAAAGATTGCTAAATAGTATGAAAGGTGAAGATGGTGATTTACTTGTATTTATTGCAGATAAAAAAGATATTACCTACAGAGTCTTAGGCTCTTTAAGAAAGTATATAGCTGAAAAGATGAACCTTATAGATAATAGTAAACTTGAATTTTTATGGGTAGTAGATTTTCCTTTATTTGAATGGGATGAAGAAGAAAATAGACTTGTCGCAATACATCATCCATTTACAAGTCCAAAAGATGGAGATATATATAGATTAGATGAAGCATTAAATAATCCAGAAATAGCACTTACTTTTAAATCAAAGGCATATGATATGGTATTAAACGGAGAAGAGATAGGTGGTGGATCTATAAGGATACATACACCATTTATTCAAGAAAAAATATTCAAACTTCTTGGTATCTCAGAAGAGGAAGCTAATGAAAAATTTGGATTTTTAATAGAAGCATTATCTTATGGAGCACCTCCTCATGGTGGACTTGCTTTTGGTCTTGATAGAATTCTTGCATTGATAACTGGAAGTGAAAGTATAAGGGATGTTATAGCATTTCCAAAAACACAGAAAGGTGTTTGTCCATTAACAGGTGCACCAGATTTTGTTTTTGAAAAGCAGCTAAAAGAATTAGGTGTTAAAATAGAAGAAGAATGAGAAAAATAATTTTTACTTTATCTATGCTTTTTAATCTATCTTTCGCATATGATAATATAGATGCAAAAACGTTTTATGATATTATTCAAAAAGAGAAAGACATTATAATTCTTGATGTTAGAACACCAATGGAGTATAAACAGGACGGACATATACAAAACTCTATTTTAATACCTATTCAAGTTATTCCTCAGTATATAAATCACTTAGAAAAATTTAAAAATAAAAAAATATTGGTTTACTGTAGGTCTGGTAATAGAAGTGCAACAGTAAGTAGATTTTTAGAGCAGGTTGCATTTAAAAAAAGTTTACAACTTAAAAAACAGAATAGTAGAATAGAAAAGATTAAATCTTCCTGTTGAAAAATGAACGTAAAATTACTTTTTAATGTTTTGTTTCCAAATAACTGTGTTTTATGTGAAAACCCTTTTTTGTTTGAATATCAAAATGTTGTATGTGATGAATGTTTGAAAGATATAAAAAAATCTGGAAGTTTCTATTGTAGAAGTTGTGGAAAAGGTGGAGAGTATTCTGTATGTGATGAATGTGTAAACAATAGAAAATATGAAGATATTGAGGTTTTTACAGATTACTACGAAGTTAAAAAAATTATCCATGCTTACAAATTTAAAAATTTAAAAGTATTAGCAAAAACATTGGCAAACATAATAAGAGAAGACATTGATATCTATGTAAGAGAAAATAATATACAGACCATTTTTTATGTTCCAACATCTGATAAAAAAATAAAAGAAAGAG
This sequence comes from Sulfurihydrogenibium sp., assembly GCA_037442825.1. Taxonomy (GTDB): domain Bacteria; phylum Aquificota; class Aquificia; order Aquificales; family Hydrogenothermaceae; genus Sulfurihydrogenibium. The sequence goes on from JBBIPN010000004.1 coordinate 12,153, forward strand.
GTTTTAATCATCTAAAAGAAATATTAAAGTATATTTTTCCAACTTACCTGATAAACGATTCTTTAATTAAGGTAAAAGAAACAAAAATGCAGATAGAACTTACAAAATCTGAACGATTAAAAAACCTTGAAGATGCTTTTTTATTAAAATCTGATTTAATACATGGAAATGTGTTGGTTTTTGATGATATTCTTACAACAGGTTCTACTTTAATGGAAATTTATAAATCCATTAAAGATAAAGTAAATGGAAAAATATATGCTTATATAATGACAAAGGCTTAAGATGGTATATAAAGAAAATGTTTTAAAAGAAAGGGAGCTTGATACAGATAAAAAGAAAGTATTGTTGGCTATTTTTTTAAATATTTTAATTGTATTTTTACAAATTTTATTTGGTTTTATTGCTAACTCTATATCTTTAATAACAGATGCAATACATAACTTCCAGGATGTTATTGGTTTAGTAATTACACTTTTAGCTATAGTAATAATGTCAAAGAAGCCAAGCTTTGAAATGACTTTTGGATTTTTAAAAGCAGAATCAATGGCTGCTTTTTTAAATAGCTTAACACTAATCTTTACACTTACGTTTATTTTGCATCAATCCATTTTAAGACTTGTAAATCCAGAAGAAGTAAAAGGATTGTATGTAATAATATTTGGTTTTTTAGGTTTTTTAATAAATTTATTTTCTGCTTTAATCCTAAAAAATCATCATCACCATGGTCATGAAGAAGATCATGAAGATATAAATATAAAATCAGCTTACTTACATCTTTTAAGTGATGCTTTTTTATCATTATCTGTTGTAATAGGTGGAATATTTATCTATTTATTTAACATCTACTTAATAGATCCGTTACTTTCTATAGCTTTTTCTTTATATATTATAAAGGAAACAGTACCGGTATTAAAAGGTAGTTATAGAATATTAATTGAAGGAACTCCATATAATATAGATTTAAAACACCTGATTGACAATATAAAAAGACATGTTCCAGAAATAGTAGAAATTCATGATATTCATCTATGGTCACTTTCTTCAAAAGACATTTATTTTTCAACACATATTGTTATAAAGGACATTAGTAAATCAATGGATGTGTTGGAAAAATTGGAGAATCTGTTGAAAGAGTATAATATAGGACATTCTACTATCCAAATTGAAACTACAGATAAAAAATGTGATATAGTCCACTAAGACTTTTAAATAATCTTTAAAATCCTTAAAATTAGGTTTATCAAAATTAAAATAACCCAGAAGAAAACAATAAAAACTATACTAAATTCCAAACTCATCAAAAATATTTTTAAAAGTAAGAAGAAAAGGTATGGTATTGCAATTATTGATACGATAAATACAATACCAATAAGTAAAAATACTATAAAGGCAACAAGATAGTTTTTTAAAGTTAATTCATTGGTAGACTTTAACATGGTTGTATAATGTATCTCTCTCTACTGGTATTTTTCCAGCTTCTTTAATAAGTTTAATTAATCTTTCTTTTTGTTGTTGTGTTGGAGATTTTGCACCAGCAAAGTGTGCTATTTTTTCTTCCATTACAGTTCCATCCATATCATCAGCACCAAAGTTTAAAGCAACTTGAGCTGTTTTTTCCCCTGTCATAACCCAGTATGCTTTTATATGAGGAATGTTATCTAAAAATAGTCTTGAAACGGCTATAGTTTTTAAATCATCTATGCCTGTTGTATAATCGTTAACTTCTAAATCGTTGTTTTCTGGCTGGTATGCAAGTGGTATAAAACATGTGAAACCATTGGTTTCATCTTGTAGTTCTCTAATTTTTTCGATGTGGTCAACTCTATCTTCATATGTTTCAACATGACCATACAACATTGTAGTTGTAGAGTGTAAACCAAGCATGTGAGCTATTTTATGGATTTCAAGATATTTTATATATCCTATCTTTTTAGGAGCTATTATTTTTCTAACTTTTGGAGAGAATATCTCAGCTCCACCACCTGGAAGGCTACCAAGACCTGCTTCTTTTAATTTTAAAAGTACCTCTTCATAAGTTAATCCAGAAAGTTTTGAAAAATAATCTATCTCTATAGCTGTAAAAGCTTTTATATGTAATGTTGGAAAATTTTTCTTTATTATGGAAACAATATTTAAATATCTTTCAAAACTCCATTCAGGATGAAGTCCACCTACTATATGAACTTCTGTTGCACCATTTTCAACAGCATATTTAGCTTTTTCTAAAATTTGCTCATAACTCATTTCATAAGCTTTCGGACTGTTTTTATCCATATCAGCAAAAGCACAGAATTTACAGTCTAAAACGCAAACATTTGTTGGATTTATCTGTCTATTTATTACAAAGTAAGCATACTTACCATTCTTTTTCTCATTTACATAGTTAGCTAAAAAACCTATTGTTAGTAAGTCATTAGATTTAAAGAGTTTTACACCATCATCAAAAGTTAATCTATTTCCAGAAAGGACTTTATCTATTATAGGAAATAGTGTTTTATCTTGAGCTAACATTAAAAATTCATCTATTGTTAAGTTTTCCATCTTTTTCCTCACTTAGAAACTTTTTCTAAATGTTGATAAAATCCTGGATAGGAAATATATACACAATCAGCATCCTTTATTGTTATCCCTTCTTCTGATACCAATCCAAGTATTGAGAATCCCATAGCTATCCTATGATCTTTAAAGGAATCCACAAATCCACCTTTAATTTTTTGTTTACCTTTAATTATCATACCATCAGTTAGCTCTTCAACTTCAATACCAAGATTTTTAAGATTATCTACTATAGCTTTAATTCTATCACTTTCTTTTACTCTAAGTTCTTCGGCACCTGTTATTATGGTTTCTCCTTCTGCTTGTGTTGCAACTATAGCAAGTAATGGTATTTCATCAATCATTGAAGGAACTTCCTCTTTTACAACTTTACATCCTTTTAACTCACTAAATTTAATAACAATTTCTGCTATTTTTTCACCAGCTTCTTCTCTTTCGTTTTTATATTCAATATCAGCACCCATTTCTTTAAGTTTTCTAAAAAATCCATCTCTTGTTTTGTTGATAAGAACATCTTTAAGTTCTATATGTGATTTTGGAACTATTGCTGCAGCAGCTGCAAAAAATGCTGCAGAAGAAGGGTCAGCAGGAACATTTATATCTATTGGTTCTAAGTCTGTTGATTTTGTTATACTAACTACATACTTATTTTCAAAAGATGATTCTACTATATTAGCCCCCATAGACTTTAACATGTTTTCAGTATGGTTTCTTGAGATAACAGGTTCAATAACTGTCGTTGTGTCATCTGCGTATAAACCGGCTAAAAGTAATGCAGATTTTACCTGTGCAGACATCTTTTCATTAAAAAACTCTATACCTTTTAAATTTCCACCTCTTATAGATATAGGTAAAAGCTCTCCATTTTTTCTTCCGTCTATTTTTGCTCCCATCTGTATTAAAGGTTTTGCTACTCTTTTCATAGGTCTTCTTCTTAAACTATCATCTCCAGTCATTGTAACAAAGAAATCTTGACCAGATAAAACGCCAAGTGTTAATCTTGTAGTTGTTCCAGAATTACCCATATCAAGAACATCTTCTGGCTCATTTAACCCATAAATTCCTTTTCCTTCTATATAAAAAATATTATCTTTTTCATAAATGTTAACACCTAACTTTCTATAAACATTTACAGTTGTAAGTGTATCACCTGCTTTTAAGAAATTTTTGACAAAAGATCTTCCTTTTGCTAATGAAGGTAAAATGATAGCTCTATGAGAGATTGATTTATCAGAAGGTACTCTTAAGCTACCTTCTATTTTTTCCGTTTTTTTTACTGTTTTTTCCATTTTCCACTCCTTTTAAAAATTTCCCATAATGATATGGATGTTGCATTTGAAACATTTAAAGATGTAATTTTACCTACCATTGGTATAGTAGCAACTATATCAGATTCTTCTATCAATAATTTTGATACACCTTTACCTTCTGAACCTACTATAAGACATAAAGGAGAAGGAAAATCTATCTCGTCTATGTTTTTACCGCCTTTTTCTACAGCAACTACCCAACCACCTTTCTTTTTAAACTTTTCTAATACATTTCTCAAGTTTCCTACTTTCGCTATTGGTAAATGAAAAACTGCACCTGTAGATGCTTTTACTACAACTTCATTTATAGGACTTGACCTTTCTTTTGGGATAATAACACCGCTAACTCCAAAAACTTCAGCAGTTCTTAAAATACTTCCTACGTTTTGTGGATCTGTAATATGGTCCAATATAAGCATTATCCCATTTTCTTTTATTGTTTTATCTATTATTTTATCTTCACTAAAGTATTTTATTGGGCTAACTAAGGCTATAACACCCTGTGTTTTTTTTGTCCTAGCAAGTTCTTCTATCTTTTGTCTTGAGACTTTTTGAACTTTAACTTTTTTTTCTGATGCTAAATCTAAAAGCTCTTTCGGTGGATGAGAATCATGGGCTATAAGTATTTTTTCAAGGCTTCTGTTTGATTTTAAAGCTTCTATAACTGGATTTCTACCCCAGATTACAAGTTCGTTTTCTTTACTCAAATTTTTCTCCTACCTTTATTTTATACCCTCTTATAGCATCTTGTGATGTTATAGGTTTTCCATTTGGAAACTGTAGTAATTTTATCAGTAAGCATTTATCTCCTGTTGTAACTACAATACCAAGTTTGTCATCAACTTTGACTATTTCACCTGGTTTTGCATCTGTATTACATTCAATAACTTTTGAATCTAATATTTTAACTTCTTCTTCCCTAAAAGTTGTATAAGCTTTTGGCCAAATTTTTAAAGCTCTTATCTGATTAAATATATCTTTAGCTGGTTTTGACCAATCTATCTTACCTTCCGATTTTTCAATAGGTTTTGCATATGTAGATTTAGAATGATCTTGTGGTGTTTTTGAGATTTCATTTTTTTCTATTTTGTCTAGAACTTCTATTAAAAGGTTTGCTCCTACAGTTGCTAACTTTTCATGTAAAGAGATTATATCATCACTTTCTTCTATATTAATTTCTCTACATTCGTACACGTCACCAGCATCAAGTTCTTTTACTATCTCCATTATACAAACACCAGTTTTATCCATCCCATCCATTATAGCTCTTTGTATAGGTGCAGCTCCTCTGTATAAAGGCAGTAAAGATGCATGTACATTTATGGTTTTATACTTTGGAATGTTTATTATCTCTTCTGGTAAAATTTTTCCATAAGCTACCACAACAGATATATCTGGATTTAAATCTTTTATAAGATTAATAAATTCTTCATTACCTTTTAACTTTTCTGGTTGATATACTGGAATGTTATGTTTTAAAGCTTCTTCTTTTACTGGTGTAGGCAAGACTTTTTTACCTCTACCTTTTGGTTTATCAGGTTGTGTAACTACTGCTATAACTTGATGGTTTGAGTTTAAAAGTGCTTTTAAACTATAAACTGCAAATTCAGGTGTTCCCCAAAACAGTACTCTCATTAACTTCCTCTTTATTTTTTAGTTTATCTCTAACTTCTCTTATTAGGTTAATAAGTTTATCAATATTTTCTCTTGTAATCAATGATATAGCAACAAAAGGAATATTTTTTTCTTTAAAGTATTTTTCAAGTTCGTTTAACATAGATTTATCGTTTAAAGCATCTATCTTATTAGCTACTACTATCTGTGGTTTAGTTAATAAATCTGGTGAGTATTTTTCAAGTTCTTTGTTTATCTTGCTAAATGCTTCTATTGGATGCATCTCTCTAAAATCAGACACATCTATTAGATGTATTAAAAATCTTGTTCTTTCTATATGTCTTAGAAATTCATGACCTAAACCAGCTCCTTCTGATGCACCTTCTATCAATCCTGGTATATCTGCTAAAACAATAAAATCGTTTACGTCAAGTTGAAGTACACCTAAAACAGGTGTTAATGTTGTAAATGGATAATCTGCTATTTTTGGTTTTGCTTTTGAAAGTATAGATATAAGTGTAGATTTTCCAGCATTTGGGAATCCAATAATACCTACATCTGCAAGAAGTTTTAATTCAAGCTCTATCCATTTTTCTTCGCCAGGTTCTCCTTTTTCGGCTGTCATAGGTGCTTGGTTTGTTGCAGATTTAAATGCTGCATTACCCTTTCCACCTTTACCACCCTTTGCTACAACTACAGATTGACCATCTTTTACTAAATCTGCAATAACCTCTCCTGTTTGAGTATCTTTTACAACAGTTCCAACAGGTACTTTTAAAATTAAAGGTTCTCCATCTTTCCCTTTTTTATTTCCACCTTGTCCATGAGACCCTTTTTTTGCTTTATAATGTCTTTTATATTTAAAGTCCATCAATGTTTGTAAATTTTTATCTGCTATTATAATAACATCTCCACCTTTTCCACCATCTCCACCAGCTGGGCCACCCATAGGAACAAACTTTTCTCTTAAAAATGCAACACATCCATTTCCACCATCCCCAGCTTTTACATATATTTTTGCCTTATCTATAAACATCTAAACTCCTTTTTAAATTAAAAAATTAAAATTCAAGCAATACATATTATTACTTTCTATTTAAAGTTTCAATACAGATGATAAATTTTGGTATAAGGGATAGTATTTTTAAAATTAAAAAGTATAGATTTTATCTAAATCAATCCTTCACCTTAAGAAAATTTAAAACATTGCTTTTATCAAATATAACACCATATCCTGTTTATCTATTATCAAACCTTTTAAACTATCCTTTTAAATACCTTCATCTATCAACAAATCAGCCAAAGTCTTCATATCTTCACCTCTATTCCTAATATCTTCCTCTTCCCATCTTCTATATCTATAGTCTTTAAACTACACAAATACAAACAACTCTATTAACAATTTAACAGCTTTTACAAACTCATTATTATCAATATCACTTATCTGATTAGTATCAAACAGCAAATATTACTCAAATCATCTTCCAAAACAGATAAGATATAATTAAGAAGCTGTATAAAGATTCTTTTCAACATAAGATTTATGCTTAATGAAATAATTTTTTTGATTTTGAGGAAGGTATTTTTCAGTAGGGATAGGGGTAATAGAGTTAAGTTCAATATGTTTAGCTACATTTGAGAAGAAGTAATTTAAAAATGTTTTGATGTTTTTTGATTGTTGAATATAAATTTAAAGTTTATCTTTTGTATTTCGTTTTCTTTTATAGGTTAGTTTATTACTACTTACCATTTAAATTCATTAAGTCATAAACTTTTTGATTATAGTTATACAAAGTATTTATATATTTTAACTGAGCTGATAGGTAGTTGTTTTGAGAATCTAATACTTCAACAATATTTGTTATATTAGATTTAAATCGTTCTGTTGACAATCTTAATGCTTCTTGTGCTACTTTTAAGTTTTCTTCATCTGCTATAAGTTGTATTTCAAGAGATTTTAGATCAGCTTTAGTTTTATTTAATGTTGTTTTTAATTCCATTGTTTTATCTTGTAGAGATACTTCATATTTAGATTTGTCTATTTTTGATTGTAAAACTCTACTGTCTTTAGCAAAACCATCAAAGATTTGCCAATTAAGAGAAATACCTAAATTGTAACCTTTTTTCCAAATTTCTTCATTTTGAGGAAATTTTATTTGATTGTTTACTTGATAATTTATAAAAGCTGATAAGGATGGATAGTTTGTACTTTGCTGATATTCTATTTGTTTTTTAGCTAAGTTTATTTGGCTTTTTAATACTTTCAGTGAGGTGCTATTTTCAATGTTAACATCTTCTGTGAATGAAAATTTATCCAATCTTCCTTCAGGTGGTGTTATATCTTCAACCATTAAAAATCTTTTTAAATCTTCTATAGATTTTTCATAGTTTGTTTTTGCTATTTCATAATCAGCTTCTGAAGATTTTAATTGAGAAAGTGCTCTCATATAATCATACTTAGCCAATAGACCTGCTTTATATTTTTCTTCTATATATTTAGCATTAACTTGCCAATATTTTAAACTTTCTTCTTTTAATTTTAATATTTCTTTATTTGCTAATGTAACTAAAAACAATCTTCGTGTTGTATCTTTTATTTGTTGATGTATATCTTCCTTTATAACTTTGTATAGTTCCATGTTTTCCTTTGCTATTTTTATTAGATTAAATATTTGATAGTCAAATATTTTTTGATTAAGTCCAATTTTTGCATTGTACTGGTTTTTTGGTGTAAATCCTGATATATAGTTAGGATCCCATCTTGTATAAGAACCTGTTAAATTTATTTGAGGTAATATACTACTTTTTGCTTCTTTTATTTGAAGTTCTGCTTTTTCTATATCTTTTGCATTTAGCTTTATATTTGTCGCATTTTTTTCTGCTATAGATAAAGCTTCATCTAAAGTTATAGAATAAGTAGTAGAAAATGATAGAAATAAACTAAATAATATTAATTTTTTCATTTTTTATCCCCAATAACTTTTACTTCTGTAGAATCTTTTATATTCATTAAGTTAGAAATAATAACTTTATCTCCTTCTCTTAAATTCCCAGTTATATAAACATACCCTGCTTCTTGTTTAACTAATTTTACTAAAACTTTTTTAGCTTTATTTTGGTCAACTATATAAACAAAATTATCATTACCAACAAGTTGAACTGCTTGTTCTGGTATTTTAAAACCTTCCACATTTTCCAACTTTATAAATGCTTTCCCATACATATTTTCTTTTATTGCTTCATCGCTGTTATTTAAAATGGCTTTCACTGTTATTAAACTATTTTCATTTAGTGAAGATGAGATGTAATCTACTTTTCCTGTTTGTTTTCCAACACCATCTATTTCTATATCTATACTATCTCCAAGTTTAATATTTTTAATATAAGCTTGAGGTAAGTCAAACATAAACCAGATAGGACTAAGTTTAATTACATAAAACATTTTTGTTTGACTATCTACATAATCACCAATACTTATAAACCTTTTTTCTAATATTCCATCAAAAGGTGCCTTTACAACTGTTTCATTTTTTTGTCTTATAAACTCTTTTAAGTTTGCTTTCGCAGCGTTAAGTTGGTTTAAAACTACTTCCATATCTGTTTTAGCATTATCAAGCTCTTCTTTTGCAATTAGTTCTTTCTCATATAGTTGTTTTCTTCTTTCATATATATTTTTCTTATTTAAATATGTTTGTTCTAACTGGTTTATAATAGCTAATTGAGATTCTACTTGATAGTCTTGTTTTTCTGGTTGGATAACTGCAAGTGTTTGACCAGCTTTTACTTTCTGACCTTCTTCAACAAAAAGATTAATAACTCTACCACTTACCTGAGGTTTTAATGTAGCTGATACTTTAGATAATGTAGTGCAATTTACAGTGTAAAAAATAGGTATACTTTCTTTTGACACCGTAACTACATCTACTACTGGTATAGGTTTCTGTTTAGGTTTTTCTATTTCTTTTGGTTTTATTGATTTTAATATTACAAATCCACCTACAAGTATAAAAAATACAAATACTATACTAATATATTTACTTCTATCTTTCATTAAACTCTCCATTTGACTGATTTATCAGTCATATTATATAAAAATTTTAAATTAAGTGTCAATAGTATGATAGAATTAATTTATTATCAATACAGAGAGTGTGTATATGTTAATAAGTTTAGTAATATCGTTTTTAGTATCTCTTATTATATCTATTGTAATAGTTAAACTTTCAAATAAGGTAAAAAAATTAATTACTGACCATATTCATTCTGGTATCCAAAAGTTTCATAAAACACCAACCCCAAGGATTGGTGGTGTTGCTATCTTTATTGGTGTTTTTATAACTTTAGCAATTAGAGATTTTACAAATTATATTCCTTTAATTTTAGCTTCATTCTTAGCTTTTTTCTCGGGTTTATTTGAAGATTTAACTAGAAAATTAAATCCAAAAATGAGGATAATCCTAACTTCATTAGGGGCTATTATAGCTTTTTTGTTAGCAGGTGTTAGTATTGTCAGAGTAGATGTTTTATACGTTGATGAAATTTTTAGAATTGGAATTATTTCTTTGATTTTTACAGTTATAGCTATAGTTGGTTTGACAAATGCAATAAATATTATTGATGGTTTTAATGGGCTTGCTAGTATGGTTAGCATATCTATTTTATTAGCTATTTCTTATGTAGCTTTCAAGGTTGGAGATAGTTTTGTACTGGTGTATTCTTTAGTATTAATAGGTGCAATCTTAGGATTTTTTATATTAAACTATCCTTACGGCTTAATATTTTTAGGTGATGGTGGAGCTTACTTTATAGGATTTTCTATTGCAGTTATGAGTATACTTTTGGTTAAAAAACATCCAGAAGTATCAGCATGGTTTGCTGTTTTAGTAAATATCTATCCTGTATATGAAACACTATTTTCAATTTATAGAAAGAAATTTTTAAGAAAAAGGTCTCCTACTTCTCCAGATGGTCTTCATTTACATATGCTTTTTTATAAAATAATTGTAAAGAAACTTTTAGGTATAAAAAATCCTATTTATAGAAATCCGGCTACAAGTCCTTTAATTTGGGTTATAAATATGATAGGAGTAATATCTGCTATTTTATTTTGGAATAACACGATCTTATGTATCTTATTTATTTTGGTTTTCATAATATTTTATACAGTAGTATATTGGCAGGTTATCTATCAAAAACTTCTGTCTAGATAAGATTATAATCTCCAGTATAAAAATCCTTCTTTTATAGCTTTTTCTTTATTATACAAACCTTTTACATCTATTAATATAGGATTATTTTTTGATATATCTTTAAAGTATTTAAAATCTAACTCTTCTATAAAAGGTATATGTTTTACTGCTACTACTATCCCATCGTATGGACCCTTTTCTTTGATATCTTTTAAAAGTTTAATTTTGTATTCATGATATACTTCATCTGGATAAGCATATGGATCATATATGTACACTTCTATACCATACTCTAAAAGTTCATTGTATATATCAATTACTTTTGTATTTCTTATATCTGATATGTTTTCTTTAAATGTTAAGCCTAAAATTAGTATATTACTTCCTTTAACTGGTTTACCAGCTTTTATAAGTTTTTTTATTGTATTCTCTGCTATGTATTTACCTATATAGTCATTTATTCTTCTTCCAGCTAAGATAACTTCTGGATGATATCCTATTGATTGAGCTTTAAACGTTAGATAGTATGGATCTACTCCTATACAGTGTCCTCCTACTAATCCAGGTTCAAACCTTAAAAAGTTCCATTTGGTTCCTGCAGCTTCTAATACTGCTTTTGTGTCTATTCCCATTTTATTAAAAATTATCGATAGTTCATTCATAAGTGCTATATTTAAATCCCTTTGTGTATTTTCTATTACTTTTGCTGCTTCTGCTGTTTTTATATCTGGTGCTTTGTGTATTCCAGCTGTTATTACACTTCCGTATAACTGAGCTAAAAATTCAGTAATTTCTGGTGTATCTCCTGCTACTACTTTTTTTATTTTGTCAATCGTATGCTGTTTATCTCCTGGATTTACTCTCTCTGGTGAATAACCTACATTAAAATCTTTTTTCCATATTAATCCACTTTCTTTCTCTAATATAGGTATACATTCTTCTTCAGTAAGTCCAGGGTATACGGTAGATTCATATACTACTATACTTCCTTTTTGTATATGTTTACCTACTGTTTTTGTAGCGGAAAGGATAGGCCCTAAATCTGGTATATTATGTTTGTCTATAGGCGTTGGAACGGTTACTATTATAACTTTAGCTTCTGATAATTTTTCTGGGTTATATGTAAAATCTATAGTAGAGTTTTTAAGTCTTGGGATTCTACTTCTTTAGTTTTATCATAACCTTCTTTAAGTTCTTTTATTCTTTGTGGATTAATGTCATAGCCAATAATATTAAACTTTCTATTAAGTAATACAGCTAATGGTAATCCTACATATCCAAGACCTACAATAGCTATTTTCTCACTATTTCCAAGGAAAAAGTTTTCTATTTTCATTCAATAGTCCTTTCCTTTTTTATTTTATTATATCATCTAACTTGTAAAAGTTATTTTTTGTTTTTACTTTCACAATACCTATTTATAGGACATTCGATACATTTTGGTTTTACTGGTTTACAGATTGTTTGACCAAATGCTACAAATATAAAGTTTATATCTTTCCAATACTTTTTTGGTAAATTTTTCATAAGTTGAAATTCTGTTTCTTCTGGTGTTTTTGTGTTTACAAGACTTAATCTATTTGATATTCTATGTACATGGGTATCTACACATATAGCTGCTTTGTTGAATCCTTCTGATAAAACTAAGTTTGCTGTTTTTCTTCCTACACCTTTTAAGGAGAGAAGTTTTTCTAATGTATCTGGCACCTTTGAGTTGTATTTTTCCATAATGGTTTTTGATATATCTTTTATAATTTTTGCTTTATTTTTGTAAAATCCTACAGGATATATAAGTTTTTGAATTTCTTCTTCTGAAAGGTTTGCTATTTTTTCTGGTGTATCTGCTACTTTAAATAAATTTTCACTTGCTTTTGCTGTTATTTGATCTTTTGTCCTCAAACTTAAAATAGTGGCTATTAAAATTTTAAATGGATCTTTATCATTTTTAGCCATAAAACTTACAACTGGAGCGTCCCATTTTTTACTTTCTTCTTTTAGGATGTTAAATATCTTTTTAAATATCTTTATATCCATTTTAATCTAAATATTTCTTTAAAAATTGGCCAGTGTAGGATTTAGGATTGTTTATTATCATTTCTGGAGTTCCTTCTACTACTATTGAGCCACCTTTATCACCGCCTTCTGGTCCAAGGTCTATTATCCAGTCAGCAGATTTTATAATATCTAAGTTGTGTTCTATAACTACAACTGTATTACCCTTTTCTACAAGTTGATTTAAAACTTGGATTAGTTTTGCTACATCATGGGAATGAAGTCCAGTTGTAGGTTCATCTAATAAGTACAATGTTTTTCCAGTGTCTCTTTTTGAAAGCTCTCTGGCTAATTTTATACGTTGGGCTTCTCCACCACTTAAAGTAGTTGCTGGTTGTCCTAACTTTATATAATCAAGTCCTACATCGTGAAGTAGTTTAAGTTTATTTCTAATGGTTGATATGTTTTCAAAAAATTCTAAAGCTTCTGCTACGGTCATATCAAGTATATCATTTATATTTTTTCCTTTATATAAAACTGATAATGTTTCTTTGTTATATCTTTTACCGTTGCAAACGTCGCAGGTTACATATATGTCTGGTAGAAAATGCATCTCTATTTTTACTACACCTTCACCTTGACATGCTTCGCATCTTCCACCTTTTACATTAAAAGAAAATCTTCCAGCTGTATATCCCCTAACTTTTGATTCTGGTGTTGAGGCAAAAAGTTCTCTTATATGGTCAAAAACTTTGGTATATGTTGCTGGATTAGAACGGGGCGTTTTGCCAATTGGTGATTGATCAACATTTATAACTTTATCTATATATTCCCAACCTTCTATCTTTTCATGTTTACCAATATCTTCAGATGTTCCATAAAATCTATTTTTAGCTGCTTTCCAAAGAATATCATAAATAAGTGTAGATTTTCCACTGCCAGATACACCTGTTATTGCTACAAAAAGTCCAAGAGGTATTTCGACATCTATACCTTTTAGGTTATGTTGACTTGCTTTGTATATAGTTAAAAATTTTCCATCTAACTTTCTTCTTTGTGATGGTACAGTAATTTTAAGTTTCTTACTTAGATACTTACCTGTTAGAGAATGGGGATTGTTTTTTATCTCTTCCAATGTACCAACTGCTGTAATATATCCGCCATAAGCACCACTACCTGGTCCAATATCAACTATAAAGTCAGCTTCTTCTATAGTTTCAAGGTCATGTTCTATAACTATTACAGTGTTTCCTAAATTTCTAAGTTCTTTTAAAGTATTTATAAGCTTCTGTGTGTCTCTTGGATGTAACCCAATTGATGGTTCATCAAGGACGTATAAAACACCAGATAGTTTAGAACCTATCTGAGTAGCAAGTCTTATTCTTTGTGCTTCTCCACCGCTTAAAGTAGTAGCTGACCTTTCTAAGGTTAAATAATCTAAACCAACATCTATCAAAAATTTCATTCTTTCTTTTATCTCTTTTACTATTTTTTGAGAAATTAGCTTTTCTTTTTGAGACATTGGACTATTTTCAAATTCTGTAAAAAAATCAAAAGCTTGTTTTATATCCATTAAAACTATTTCAAATATGTTTTTACCAGCTACTAAAACAGTTAAAGCTTCTTTTTTTAGTCTTGAACCTTTACATGTAGGACATTTTATCTCTTTTATATACTTTTCTATTTCTTCTCTGTATCGTTCATTTTCTGTTTCAAGATATTTTTTTTCAAGATGTGGTATTATTCCTTCAAAATAACCATCTCCATATAGTAGATTTTTTTTAATATAATCAGGTAAATCCTTAAACTTTGTGTATTTGTTTATTCTGTAAGTAGAAAGCATTTCACTTAATATCGATTTTATATACTTAAAAGATAAAGTATCTGATATTCTAAAAGCTTCTATAGCTGACCTATCATAATCTATAAGCAAACTTTCATCTATTTTGTGTATTATACCAAGCCCTTTACAAAAAGGGCAGGCACCGTATGGACTGTTAAATGAAAAAAGTCTTGGAGAAATTTCAGATATAGAAAAATTATGTTCTGGACAAGCAAATTTCTCACTAAAAATTAGATCTTTATTTTCATCAACAAAATTTACTATTACCAAACCATCTGATAGTTTTAAAGCTTGTTCTACAGAGTCATTCACCCTTGTCATGCTGCCTTCTTTTATAACAATTCTATCCACAATTACTTCTATTGAGTGTTTTTTATTTTTTTCAAGTGGTGTTATCTCTTCTGTTAGATACACTTCTCCATCTATCCTAACTCTTGGATATCCCATCCTTTTTATCTTCTCTAAAGTTTCTTTATGCTCTCCTTTTTGTCCTCTAACCAATGGTGCAAGAATTTGGATCCTTGTTCCTTCTTTTAAAGAGATTATACTTTCTGATATATCTTGAGCTGATTGAGAAGATATAACTTTACCACATTCTGGGCAGTGTGGCTTTCCTACTCTTGCAAATAGGAGTCTTAAGTAATCATAAATCTCTGTAATGGTTCCAACTGTAGATCTTGGATTTTTTGATGTGGTTTTTTGATCTATAGCTATAGCTGGTGATAAACCTTCAATGCTATCTACATCTGGTTTTTCCATTATACCTAAAAATTGTCTTGCATACGCTGACAAACTTTCAACATACCTTCTTTGTCCTTCTGCATAGATAGTATCAAAAGCTAAAGATGATTTTCCAGAACCTGAAGGACCTGTAATTACAATTAATTTATTTTTAGGAAGTTCTAAATCTATATTTTTTAAGTTGTGTTGTCTTGCACCATGTATTACTATTTTATCCATTTCTCTCCTTCTAGTAGAAGTTGTTTTGCAAGATTTATAGATTCTTTGTTTACAATACCACTTAACATTCTTGCAATTTCTTTTATTCTATTTTCATGGTCAAGGTTGTTTACAACTGCTATAGTTTTTCCATCTAAATCTATCTTATCAATGTGGAAATGTTTATCTCCAACAACTGCTATCTGTGGAAGATGTGTTACTAATATAACTTGGGAATCTTTTGATAACTCTTTTAGTTTCTTTGCCATTTCTATGGCTGCCTTTCCACCTATTCCAGTATCTATCTCATCAAAGATTAAAGTATCGACAGATTTTTTTGATATTAATTTTAAAATTAAAGAAAGTCTTGAAATTTCACCACCTGATGCTACATCTGAAAGTAATTTTGGTTCATAACCAGCATTTGCAGAAAATAAAAATGTGATTTTATCAATACCGTATCTATCGAGAAACTTTTCTTCGATTAACATCTTAAAGTTTGCTGATTTAAAACCAATATCATTTAAACCTTCAACAACTAAATCTTCAAACTCTTTAATTTTTGATTTTCTTATCTGTGATATTTTGTTAGCAAGAGATAAAACATTTTCTTCTAAAGTTTTAAGATTTTTTTCTAATATTGGGATGTTGTCTTCCATTGAAATTAGACTTTCAAGTTCTATTTTTAAATTTTCCAGCAAACTGTTTAGTTCATTGGCAGATGTGTTATACTTTCTTTCTAAGCTGTTGATTAAGTTTAATCTATCTTCAACTTCTTGAAACCTATAAGGATCCAAATTTACATCAAAATTTTCTAACATATAGTATGTATTTTCTATTAAAGCTTTAGCTTCTTCTAAATTGCTATAAATATTTTTTAAATCTTGGTTAATATCTTTTATTTTGTTAAACTGCTTAATAATTTGTGAAAGAATAGGTAAAACGCTTATGTTTTCGCTAGACAAAACAGCTTTTGAATACTCTAAAATCTCTCTGATGTCAGATAAACTAGATAGATATTTATACTCTTCTTCTAACTTTTGTTTTTCTCCAGGTTTAATGTTTGCTTGTTGTAATTCATTTATCTGAAAATTTAAAAAATCTATCTTTCTCTGATTTTCGGATTTTTTACTAACTATTTCTTCATACTCTCTTTTTAGTTTTATATATTGTTGATATAGATTTTGAAATGTTTTTAATTTATCATCTATCTTTAAAAATTTATCGTAAATTTCTCGATGGTAGTCAAGGTTGAATAGTTTTTGGTTTGAATGTTGACCATGGATTTCAATAACTTCTTTTGAGATATCGTCTATCAATGACTTTCCAACTTTTCTACCATTTAAGTAATAGAAACTTTTACCATTTTTTATCTCTCTTGCTAAAATTAAAATGCCATCTTCAGAAAATTGATTTTCTAATTCAAAAACAACTTCAACATAATCACCATCTTCATAAATTCCTTTCTCACCAAGAACAAAAGATATAGCATCTACTATCAAAGATTTACCAACACCACTTTCACCTGTAAAAACATTTAACCTATTTGAAAGTTCTACTTCTATGTTTTTTAGATAAAGAAATTTGTCTATTTTAATTTGATTTAACAAAGAAAACCTCTTATAGTTTATAAAAGTCTGTTAATCTCTACCAAAAACATCTCTTGTATAGACTTTATCTAAAACATCACTTAATTCATTGCTTATTCTATTTGCTAAAATTAAATCTGAGTTTGCCTTTAATGTATCTAAATCTACTACATCAAAATCAAGAAATTTGTTTTCTTTTATAAGTGGTTCATATATAATAACGTTTATATTTTTTGCTTTTAAATACTCTATAATATCTATTATTGCAGCCTCTCTAAAGTTATCTGACTCTGATTTCATTGTTAATCTATATACACCTACTACATTGGGGTTTCTTTTTAATATCTGCTCTGAAATATAAAACTTCCTTGCTATATTTGATTCGATAGTCGCTTTTATTAAATAATGTGGTATGTTTTTTTCCATATAGTTTGCAAGTAGTTGTTTTGTATCTTTTGGTAAGCAATAACCACCAAAGCCAAAGGATGGATTGTTGTAGTACATTCCAATCCTTGGGTCTAAACATACACCTTCTGTAATTTCTTTTGTATTTAAATTATGAGATTCTGCAAAAGTGTCAAGTTCATTAAAAAAAGCTACTCTCATAGCCAAGTATGTATTTGCAAAAAGTTTGATACTTTCTGCTTCCATCGATCCAGTGTAAACTATAGGAATATCTTTTTTTAATGCACATTCTAAAAGTAAATTTGCAAACTTTTCTGCTCTTTTACTTCTTTCACCAATAACTATTCTTGATGGATATAGATTATCATACAAAGCTTTTCCTTCCCTTAAAAACTCTGGAGAAAAAATTATGTTGTCTGTTTTAAATTTATTCTTTATAGATTCAGTATAACCAATAGGTATTGTTGATTTTATTATCAGGATAGCATCTGGATTTATTGCTAAAACTTCTTTTATAACAGATTCAACAGATTTTGTGTTAAAGTAGTTTGTAATTGGGTCATAATCTGTAGGTGTTGCTATTATGATATATTCACTATCACTGTAAGCTTCATGGGGATCTAAAGTAGCTTTTAGATTTAAATTTTTAGTTTTAAGGTATTCTTGAATATCTTTATCTATAATAGGTGATATTTTATTGTTTATAAGTTCTACTTTTTTAGGATCTATATCTTTTATAACTACTTGATTTTTTTGTGCAAGTAAAACCGCATTTGATAAACCAACGTATCCAGCACCAGCTACAGCTATCTTCATAAAGCCTCCAATAAATTTTATGTTATAATTATTTTACCATGATAGAAAATAAACCAATTTTAAAAAATGGATAGTAGTAGGCAGCCTTTATTAAAGGTTGAACATTTACATAAAAGGTATATTATTAAAAACTCTTTTTTTAAGAAAGAGTATTTTGAAGCAGTATCTGATGTAACTTTTGAAGTTTGTAAAAATCAGGTTGTTGGATTAGTAGGTGAGTCTGGTAGTGGAAAATCTACAATAGGAAAGATAGTTTTAAACCTTATAAAGTTAGATGAAGGGAAAGTGTATTTTGAAGGTAAAGATATTACAAACAACTTACCAAAGGAGATAAGAAAAGATATATCAATAATATTCCAAGATCCAAGAACTTCCCTAAACCCACGATTTAAATTATACGATATTCTAAATGAACCATTGATAGTTAATAAAGTACCTAAGACTCAAAGAGAAGAAATCATAGTAAGCACTATCAAAGCTGTAAAATTAGATGAAAGTTTTTTAGTTAGATACCCCCATGAACTTTCTGGTGGTCAAAGACAGAGAGTTGCTATAGGAAGGTCTATTATACTAAATCCAAAGCTTATAGTTGCAGATGAACCAACTTCTGCCCTTGATGTTACTATTCAGCTTGAAATTATAAACTTACTAAAAAGTTTAAAAAAAGAAAGAGGAATAAGTTTTCTTTTTATTTCACATGATTTAAATGTAGTTAGTGACTTTTCAGATTATATTGTTGTCCTTTATAAAGGGAAAATAATGGAAAAAGGAAGTAAGTTAGACATTATCAAAAACCCATTACATCCTTATACAAAAATACTTTTTGAAAGCTTACCAACTATACATCCAAAATTTAGGAAAGATAGATATATACCATTAGATATAGATAATGATTCATTTGTAGGTTGTGAATTTTATAGTAGATGTCCTATTAAAACAGAAAAATGTAAAGAAAAACCTATTTTAAAAACAATAGATAACAGAGAGGTTTACTGCCATTTTGTATAACTATATCTTAGAACTATTTTTACTGTTAATAACGGTTTTAGTAGCTGGTTTTTTTGCTGCTATTGAATCTTCATTTTTTTCTTTAGATAGAATAAAAATAAAAAAGTTATCTAATAAAGGTTTAAAATCTGTAAAGTTAGTAGAATTTCTCAGAAACAATCCAAAAGAGTTAGTTATAACATTTTTATTAGGTAATGAAATTGCTAATATAGCTGCTACAGCTTTTGTTGCTTCATTAACTATAAATTATTTTGGAAAAGAGTATTTATTTTTTGGAGCAATTTTTAGTGCATTACTTCTTTTGAGTTTAGGAGACATTACGCCTAAATTAATAGGTTCAAGCTATCCAGAAAAGTATGCTTTAAAGACAGTAAAAGTTTTTTATATTTTCTATCTTTTATTTACACCTTTTAGATTTATTATTTTAAAAATAACAGAAACTATTTTAAATAAATTAGGAATAGAATTAGTCACTGAAGAGCACAAAATAACAGAAGAAGATTTAAGAGTTTTAGTCCAAAATGCTACAGAACATAATATTTTAAATCAAGAAGAAAAACTTTTAATAGAAAACACTTTAAACCTTTCTGAAATCTCAATAACTGAAATAATGGTTCCAAGAAGAGACATATTTGCCGTTGAAAAAGGAATAACAATAAAAGAACTTTCTACATTACTTGAAGATAAAGATTATAGTAGGATCCCAGTGTATGAGAAAGATTTAGATAGTATTGTTGGAATAATATATTTAAAAGATATACTATTTTTAATTTATGAAGGAAAAGAAGAAAAGATAGATTCATTTATAAAACCTATCTTATTTTTTCCTGAGTTTACTACTGTTTTAGATGCAATGAAAAAATTTAATGAAGAAAAACAAAACATGGCTATAGTAGTAGATGAACACGGAACAACTGTAGGTTTAATAACATACAAAGATATAATTGAAACAGTAGTCGGTGATATACCGGAAGAGTTTGAACCAGAAGAACCTAGTATAAAACAAGTTTCAGAAAATATTTGGATTGTACTAGGTAAAGTAGATGCAACATTCCTTTCTGAGGAGTTAAATATAAAACTACCTGATGATTATGATTTTGATACAGTTGGCGGTTTTATATTAGATTATCTAAAAAGATTTCCAGAAGAAGGAGAAGAAATTATTGTAGATAGTTATAAAATAAAAATTTTAATTATGAGTAGTAATAGGATAGAAAAGGTTATGATAGAAAAGTTGGAAAATGATAAAGGAGAGTAATGGTTAGTTATATAGTACTAATTGCAGTTTTTATATTTTTTGAAGCATTGTTTTCTGGTTCAGAAATAGCACTTTTTTCTGTAAATAAAACCAAGCTAAAATATAAAGCTTCAAGAGGAGATAAAAAAGCACAAAAAACCTATGAACTACTTGTAAAACATTATAGTGAATATATATCTATTGGGTTAATAGGTACAATTCTTAGTATTACTTTTGCTACAACGACATTTGTATCTTTGCTTCATTCTTTATCTTTTAATTTTCCATTTTTAGTAAAAAAAGAAGAACTTTTTGGAGAAGCTATAGTTATACTTACTTTAATATTTGGAGAGGTAATCCCAAAAAGTATATTCCAACATTATGCAGATGATATTATCTATTATGTTGTTTATTTCTTAGAACTATACAGAAAAATATTCAAACCATTTTTAATATTTGCAAATCTTGTTAATAAAATCGTTTTTAAAGTATTTAAAATTAGCTCTAAGGATGAAAAGGTATTCAATAAAGAAGAAATCCTTGATATTCTTTTATCAGAAGTTAAAGATATTGATGAACTTAAAAAGAAAATATTTGCTAACATCCTTATCTTTAGTGAAAGAAGACTATCAGAAATTGTTATTCCTTTATCTGATGTGGTTGCTGTTTCAGATGATAAAAAGGTAGCTGATATCGTACCTATTTTTAAAGAGACTAACTATTCACGAATACCTGTATATAGAAAGAGAATAGACCAAATTATTGGATTTATTAGGTCTTACGATTTAATTTATGCAAAGCCAGAAGAACGTATAACTAAATATATGAAAGGTATAAGATATCTTCCAGAGTTTGCAAATTTACCAAATGTTTTAAAGGGATTTAAACATTATAAAGACCATATTGCTGTAGTTGTTGATGAGAGAGGTGCAACTATGGGAATAATTACCTTAAGAGATGTTTTAGAAGAGATTATAGGAGAAATTAAAGATGAGTTTGTAAAAAAGGATAGGATAAAAATAAAAAAGCAAAGTTTAACAGAGATAGTAACAGATGGACTAATGGAAATTAAAGAGTTAAAAACGCTTTTGGATATAGATTTACCACCTGGACCTTATGAAACGGTAAATGGTTTAATTACTTATATTCTTGGAAGAATGCCAAAGAAAGGAGAAGTTATTAGAATAGATAACTATAATTTTGAAATCTTAAAGGTAGAGAAAAGAAGGATTTTAGAGATAAAGATAAGTAAATTATAAGAGCGAGAGACGGGACTCGAACCCGCGACCTACTCCTTGGCAAGGAGTCGCTCTACCTACTGAGCTACTCTCGCATTAAAGATATAAATAATATATCATAAATCGAAAAAAATTTCAAATCTTTATTATGACATTTATTTTAAATAATTTTATAAATTTTTGAATTAAGAGTTTTTTATCTGAGTTATTAATAATGTTTTTATTATGGTAGTTATAAATATTGTCAAAATTTCTAATCTTTTCTTTGCTGTATCAGTTTTTTTTAACACATAATTTAAAACCCTTGAAAAATAAGGCTCTGTTAAAAGTTATACTAATTTTAAAAAAGTATTTTTTATCAATAAATTAATAATAGAGTTGTTGTATTTCTTTGTTTTGAGTGATGTGAAATTTGGAAATTGATTTAAATATCTGTTCTAAATATTGATAATGCTTGATATAAATAAGTATAAAATTGCGTATAAATATCAATATTTAAAAATTTTTTGATATTTTTACTTCTAAATATCATTGCTTTCTAATTGTTGATAGTAAATGATTTGAAAGGTTAAATTTTGTTAATTTTTGGTTAATAGTTGCTAACCTGAGGTTTCCGGAAAATATATTCAATTTGCGGACTTTTTAATACCTCTTGACAAATTGAAAATTAATGTTTATAATTATATATAGATTTGAGGTTTCTAATGGACCTGGTGGAGTTGAAAGTCGTCAATAATGAAAAAATTTGGGGTTATG
>JBBIPN010000005.1:0-33119 GCA_037442825.1 Sulfurihydrogenibium sp.
TTTGGCTTTATCATTCCATCAAGTAATGAGTAATGTGTATGTAAATGTAAATGAACAAAATCTTTATTCATCTTATTACACCTCTTTCAGTTTTATATTTTAATTTTTTAATTAATTTTTTAATTTCATAATTTATTTTATATTAATAAACTTTTTTTTTGAATGAATAAAAAACATATGTTAAAATTGATAAAATAAAGCGATAAAAGGAGAAAAAGATGAAAAGAATGGATAAGCTAATTCAAGAGTACATTCATGATCCATATTTTACAAAAGAAAAGTATCATGACCCTTCTGTATGTGAAGTTTGCGGTGTTGTTTTCCATAATGGAATATTTGAATGGTTAAAAGATGTGCCTAAAGATGCTGGAAATATAGTATGTCCAGCATGTAGAAGAATACAAGATAAATATGAAGGTGGTGTTGTATACCTTGAAGGAAAATTTTTAGAAAAACATTCAGAAGAAATAATGAATTTAATCAAAAACACAGAAGAAGAAGAAATAAATTACAGACCTCTTGAAAGGATAATATCTATTGAAAAAGAAGATGGAAAAATCATTATAAAAACAACATACGAGCATCTTGCAAGAAGAATTGGGGAAGCTATCCATAGAGCATTTAAAGGAGATTTAAAGTTAAACTATCCTGAAGGTAAAAAATATATAAGGGTTTATTGGCATAGAGATAAATGAAGCAAGATAGATTAATATATAAAAAACCCATCAGAGAACTACCTAAAGACCTATTGCCAAGGGAAAAAGCTATTAAAGTAGGCTTTACCTCTTTATCTGATAATGAACTGTTAGCAATATCATTAGGAAGTGGTACAAAGGGGATAAACGTTATAGGTTTAGCACAGAAGATACTTCAAGGAAGGTCTTTAAAAGATATAAAAAACATAACATTGGAAGATTTAAAGAAGATAAAAGGTATAGGTGAAACAAAAGCTTTACAGATTTTATCTATATTTGAAATTGCAAGAAGATTAGAAGAAAATCAAGATAAGATAAAAATCTCTTCTATAAACGATGCTTATAACTTTTTGAAATTTTTAGGAAATGAACCAGTAGAACATTTAGTATGTCTATATTTAAACAGTTCTAATGAGCTTATAGAAAAAGAGATAATAGCAAAAGGTTCTTTGAATGTTGTTAGAGTTTTACCAAGGGATATACTTTTCTATGCTATAAAGTATAACTGTAATGGAATAATCATAAGTCACAATCATCCAAATGGTTCTCCAAAACCTTCAGAAGAAGATATAAACTTTACAAAAAAACTATCAAACTTAGCATTAGAAATGGGATTTGATATTTTAGACCATATAATAGTAGGTAAAAAAGATTTCTTTAGTTTTGCAAAAGAAGGGCTTTTATAGGTGAAAATTTGACAGACTTTATAATAATCTTATTGACAATAGTTGCTTTTACTGGATTTAGTAAATCTAATGAGGAAACTGAGGAAGAAATTTATAAAACAGAACCTCTGTATATACAAACATATGAAGAAAATAAAAATAAAGAAGATATAGATACAAAAAACATATCTGTATACAAAGTTTATATTTTAGGTTTAAATATTGGAGAGATATATTTTTATAAAGAAGGTGATAAATTGGAAGTTAAAGGAGAAACATATCCATCTTTAAGATTTATTTACAACTATAACTTTCTCTATATTGAAAAAGAGAACTATCAAGCTCTCTATGAAAAAGAGAAAAATAAGGAAAGAATATATGAAAATGAAGAGATATACGATAAAAAACCTTGGCTTCCATTGATAGCAAAGTTTTTTAAAGAAGATATAAAATCAGAGGAAATTTTAAACCTAAATATAAATATCAACAACGCTCCAGTTGTTATTAAAAAACAAGATTTAGCATCTGAAACAGTTTTTATATTTGAACCACAGAGAAGTAAAACAAAAAAGATAATTGTTTACTTAAATAATGTTGATAAATATCCCTACCAGATAGATATTGAAGGAAAGGTAAACATAACACTCAAAAAAGTAAAATAAAAACTATCTAATATGAATAATTAAATTTCCATCTATTCCACCATTTATACCACAGTTACCAAAACCCTTTAAAAGGACCTTATCTCCACTTTTTAAATCTTTAACTTTTATTCTTATCTTTTCTTTTCCGTAATGATAACCAAGACCTTTACAAAATTTACATGGATTTAATATTTTATACCCTTCTCCAAAACAGCTGAAACATACAATACTACCAAGTTTTGTTTTTACTTTTCCTGTACCATTACACTTCTTACAAATCTCTATCTTACTATCTTCTTTTAATCCATTACCTTCGCAAAACTCGCAAACTTTATAACGTTTATATCCAACAACAATCTCTTTTTCATTTTCTTTATTTTCTAAATATATTGATAAATTTATATCAGAACCATCCTTAGGTTTGTGTGTAAAAAATAAAAAGTTAGAAAACTTACCATTATCTTTTCCTATCAAACATCTATCGTACTCTTTTCTTTTTTGTGGATCTAAAAGTGTAGTATAAGCTTCATTTAAAAATTTAAATATAAAATCACCACTTGGATTTAAATCAGGATGAAACCTTTTTGCAATTTTTCTATAAGCTTTTTTTATTTCGTCTTCGGAAGCAGATATTTTTATAGCTAAAAGCTTATAAAAGTTCATTAAGTTATTTCTTCTTCCTCAGATACAGCAACTACTACTTTTGCAGGTCTTATAACTTTTCCTTTAAACTTATAACCATGTTGAAGAACTTTAACTATCTGATTATTTTCATACTCTTTAGACCTAACAGCCTCAACAGCTTCATGCTCCATAGGATTAAACTGTCCATTTGCTTCCACCTTTTCTATTCCAAAGTTTTGTAGTAGTGAAACAATCTGATAATGTGTCATCTGTACACCTGTTAAGATTGCATTTATATCATTTGTATACTTAAAACTCTCTAAAGCTTTTTCAAAGTTATCTATAACATCTAAAATAGATTTAGCAAACTTTTCAACGGCTTCTTCTTTTGCTTGTTCTTTTTCCTTTATCATTCTAACTTTATAATCTTCAAAATCTTTCTGTAATGTTTGATAAAGTAAACTTAAACGTTTAGCTGCTTCTTCTGTTTTTGTAAGTTTTTGTTTTAATGCTTCATTTTCCTCTTGAAGAACTTTTATTTTATCTTCCTCTTTTTCTTCTTGATTGTTTTTTAAGTTTTCTTCAATGTTAATTTTATTTTTTTCCAACTTTTAGACCTCCTGATAGTTTTGATATTTAATAATATATTTCTAAATAAGAGCTATTACAATAGAATATCTTCTCCAAACATTGTTAAATCTATAAATTCATCTGCAACTTCTATAAGTTCTTTTGCTGTTGTTTGTTTAAATGCTGCAATCTCTACCTTTACACCTTTTGTCTGTAAATACTTAACAAGGTCTTTAAAATCTCCATCTCCTGTTGTTAGTATAGCAACATCTATCTTATCAGATAAAGCTATAGCATCAATAGCAATACCCATATCCCAATCTGCCTTTATAGTAGTCCATAAATTTCCTTCTTCATCAAGTCTTTTAAAAATTTTAGGTTCTTTTTCCCTAACTTGATAACCTATATGTTTTAATGTGTTTATAAAACCTTTTTGGTCTACGCCGTGAAGTTTTATTACATAAGCAAAGGCTCTCACTAAAATTCTATCTCCAACTGTTTTATAAAGTATACTTTCAAAATTTACTTTTCTATTTAATGTATCTCTTGCAGAATAATAAAGATTCTGAATATCTACAAATATAGCAACCCTTTGACTATCATACAGTTTTTTGTTCACTTTAGTCTCCTAAAATTATTTTTAATCTATTTTATAATATTTACTTAAAATATTACATTTTAGGTCATAGAGATTGTATAAATTTAATCTTTTTAATCCAGTAGCAGGTTATAATGATTTTTTCTTATATTTTAAAGTATTACATTAAATAAATAATTAAGAAATAATTAAAATTTTGTGTTATAATATTTTACTTAACTAAGCACACTTCCTGCATAAGGGTTGCCCTTTGTTTAAAGGGTGGTACTATGGGGAAGTGGAAGAATAAACCCTTAAAGGAGGATATGTTTATGACAGTAGAAGTTAGTATGAGAGAACTTCTTGAAGCAGGTGTACACTTTGGGCATCAAGTTAGAAGATGGAACCCAAAAATGAAGCCGTATATCTACACAAAGAGAAACGGCATCCACATTATTGACCTTTCAAA
This sequence comes from Sulfurihydrogenibium sp., assembly GCA_037442825.1. GTDB lineage: Bacteria > Aquificota > Aquificia > Aquificales > Hydrogenothermaceae > Sulfurihydrogenibium. Next base: position 4,245 of record JBBIPN010000005.1, read on the forward strand.
AACAGTTCCACTTTTCAAACAAGCCCTTGATTTTGTTACAGAACAAGTTGCAAATGGTGCAGAAATCCTATTCTTAGGAACAAAGAAACAAGCACAAAACATAATAGAAGAAGAAGCTAAAAGATGTGGTGCTTACTATGTAAACTACAGATGGCTTGGTGGAATGTTTACAAACTTTGAAACTGTTAAAAAAAGCATTGCAAAACTTAGAAAGCTTCAAAAAATGGAAACAGAAGGTGCTTTTGAAATCCTTCCTAAAAAAGAAGTAATGAAGTTGAAAAAACAGAAAGAAAAACTTGAGAAATACTTAAAAGGTATTGTAGATATGGATAAAATACCTGAAATTATATACATCGTTGATACAGTGAGAGAAGACTTAGCAGTAACAGAAGCAAATAAGCTTGGTGTTTATGTTGTAGCTATAGCAGATACAAACTGTGATCCAGATAAAATTGATTATCCAATTCCAGGAAACGATGATGCTATAAAAGCAATTCAACTTATAACTTCAAAAATTGCCGATGCAGTTTTAGAAGGTAAGAAATTGAGAGAATCTGTAGGACAAGCAGTAGAAACTAAAACAATAGAAGAAGAACTCTTAGAAAGGGCTAATACAATAGAATCTGGATATATGGGTGCAAAAAACCACTCCAAAGAAGAAAAACTAGCTGAAATAGTAGAAAAAGAAGCTAAGGAGGAACTATAATGGCTGTTGATGCAAAATTAGTTAAAACATTGAGAGAAATGACTGGTGCAGGAATGCTTGAATGTAAAGCTGCATTAGAAGAAGCAAATGGAGATTTAGAAGCTGCTGTAGAAATATTAAGAAAAAAAGGTATAGCAAAAGCTTCTAAAAAAGCTGGAAGAGAAACAAAAGAAGGTTTAATACATTCATATATACATGCTGGTGGAAGGATAGGTGTTTTACTCGAACTAAACTGTGAAACAGACTTTGTAGCTAGGAATGACCTTTTCAAAGATCTTGCTAACGAAATAGCTCTTCAAATTGCAGCTATGAAACCTCAGTATGTAAAAAGAGAAGATATACCAAGGGAAATAGTAGAAAAAGAAGTTGAGATTGCTATAGAAGCTGCTAAAGCAGAAGGAAAACCACAACATATAGCTGAAAAAATAGCAGAAGGAAAAGTAGAAAAATTCTATAAAGAAGTTTGCTTATACGAACAACCTTATATAAAAGATGATAAAAAAACAGTAGAAGATTTAATAAAAGAATATATAGCTAAAATTGGTGAAAATATACAAGTAAGAAGATTTTGTAGATACGAATTAGGAGAATAAAAATTGCCTATACTATACAAAAGAATCTTACTAAAACTTTCAGGTGAAGCTTTAATGGGGGACCAAGACTATGGAATTGACCCCCATTTTGTAAATGAACTTTGCAATGAAATAAAAGATGTTTATGATATAGGTGTACAGATAGCTATTGTAATAGGTGGTGGTAATATATTTAGAGGAGTAAAAGGTACAGAAGTAGGTATGGATAGAGCCACTGCCGATTATATGGGTATGCTTGCTACTGTTATGAACGCTTTAGCTTTACAGGATGTTTTAGAGAAAAAAGATGTTCCTACCAGAGTAATGTCTGCTATAGAAATGAGACAGATAGCAGAACCATATATAAGAAGAAGAGCTATAAGACATTTAGAAAAAGGAAGAATTGTTATATTTGCTGCTGGAACCGGAAGCCCATTTTTTACTACAGATACTACAGGAGCACTGAGAGCAGCAGAGATAAAAGCAGACTTATTACTAAAAGCAACAAAGGTAGATGGTATTTATGATAAAGATCCTGCTAAATATCCAGATGCAAAACTCCTAAAAGAGATATCATATTTAGATGCTATAAATAAAAATCTTAAAGTTATGGACCACACAGCTTTAACACTTTGTATGGAAAATAAACTTCCTATTGCTGTATTTAATATAAAGAAAAAAGGGAATTTAAGAAAAATTGTTTTTGGGGAAGATGTAGGTTCGATAGTTAGATAAGGAGGTGGAAAATGGTAGAAGAGTATCTGAAAGAAGCTGAAAAAAGAATGAAAGGTTCTGTTTTAAAATATAAAGAAGAGCTTGTTAGTATCAGAACAGGGAGAGCTTCAACAGGTTTGGTAGAAAATATAAAAGTAGACTATTACGGTTCAGAAATACCATTAAAACAACTTGCTACAATATCTACACCAGAAGCTTCCCAGATCGTTATACAGACATGGGATAAATCAGCTGTTAAAGCTATAGAAAAAGCTCTTATAGAAGCAAATCTTGGAGCAAATCCTCAAACAGAAGGAAACACCATAAGGTTAAATATTCCTCCTATGACAGAAGAAAGAAGGAAAGAAGTTGTTAAAATGATACACAAATTTGCAGAAGAAGCGAGAATAGCCATAAGAAACATAAGAAGAGACGAAAAAGAAAATATAGAAAAGCTTAAAAAAGAAGGTTTTTCTGAGGATGATGTGAAAAAAGCTTTAGAGAAACTTCAAAAACTTACAGATAAGTACATAGAAGAAATAAACAATCTTACAGAGGCAAAAGAAAAAGAAGTCCTCTCCTTCTAGTCTTCCTTTTCTCTTTTTAAAATATTGAAAATTATGATAAAATTATTAAATTAAAAGGATTTATTTTATTTAAACTTGGTGGGAAAATGAAAGTAGAAGAAAAAGTAAAAGAGCTTATTTTACCAATTTTAGAAGAGAAAGATTTTAAATTGGTTGATATAGAGTTTATACAAAGTAAAAGACCAATTTTACGTATTTACATATATAACCCAGAAGGCACTTCAATAGATGATTGTGAATGGGTTAGTAAAAGAATTGGCGCATTGCTTGATGTTGAAGATATTATAAAAAATTCATACATATTGGAAGTCTCTTCACCAGGATTAGATAGAAAACTAAAAAACCTCCATGAATATGAAATATTTAAAGGTAGAAATGTTGTCCTAAAAACAAAAGAGCCAATAAATGAAAAAAAAGTATTTAAAGGTATTTTAGAAGGATTAGAAGAAGAGAAAGTTAAAATATCTGAAAATAATGAAATTTTCAAAATACCTTTAGAAAAAATAAGTCAAGCGAAACTAGACTTTTAAGCGGGAGAAAGTATGTCTATAAAGTTGAAAAATGTAATAGAAACAGTAGCAAAAGAAAAAAACGTACCAGAAGAAGTTATTGAAAAAGCTTTAAAGGATGGTATCCTAACTGCTGTAAAAAGAGAGTTTAAACTAAAAGATAAAGATAGTATAAAAATAATTTTTGATAGAGAAAAAGACGAATTAAAGGTTTTAATAAAGAAGAAAGTTGCACCATTTGTAGAAAATGAAAACACAGAGATAGCATTAGAAAATGCAAAAAATTATGACCCTAACGCCGAATATGGAAAATTTATATACTACCCTTTAGATTTAGAAGATATTGGAAGGATAGCATTAAATGTTGCAAAAGAAGTAATTGCTAAAAAAGTCTCAAAAGTTGAAAAGGATATACTGTATAAAGAATTTAAAGAGTTTGAAAGTAAGATTATCACAGGGTCAGTAAGAAGGTTTGAGGATGAAGATATAATAGTTGATTTAGGAAGATTAGAAGCTATCTTACCAAAGGAAGAACAGATAACTACTGAAAAATACAAAATTGGAGATAGAATAAGAGCTTTAGTCTTAAAAGTATCAAAAGATGCAACTTACCCAATAATTGAAAAAGGAAAAGTGAAAAGAGTTATAAAAGTATCAGAACCACCAATAATAATACTTAGCAGAACACATCCAAACTTTTTAAAAAGGTTACTTGAATTAGAAGTACCAGAAATTCAAGAAGATGAGATAGAGATAAAAGCAGTAGCAAGAGAACCTGGAGAGAGAGCAAAAGTAGCTGTTTATTCAAAAGATAAAAATATAGACCCTGTTGGTGTAGTAGTAGGTTTAAAAGGAAGTAGAATTAATATTGTCTCTTCTGAACTTTCTGGAGAAAAAATAGATGTTATAGAATGGGATGAGAACCCAGCTAAATTTATTGTAAGAGCTTTAGCACCAGCAAAACCAAAAAAATATAGATTATTGCCAAAAGAAAAAAGGATAGAAATAGCTGTACCAAAAAATGAGTTATCTTTAGCTATTGGTAAAAATGGAATAAATGCAAAATTAGCCCATAAACTTACAGGATGGTATATAGATATACTAAGTGAGGAAGATTTTGAGAGAATTCAAAAACTTCCAACAAAAGAATGAAGTTAAGGTTATAGATTTGTTAAGATTAGCATATAAATCAAGAAGCTTACAATTTGGATACGATAGTTTAAAAAAATTGAAGGGTAAATACTTTTTAATTTTAGCCTCTGACCTTTCAGAAAACACAAAAAGAAATATAATAAAATTAAATAAATTTGAGATATTTACATTTAAAACAAAGGAAGAGTTAGGAAATATATTTTCAAAAAGTAATATTGGTGTTGTTGCAGTGTTAGAAAATAATTTAGGATTAGAAATAAAGCGTCTTTTAAAAGGATTAGGAGGTTTACATATTTGAAGTTAAAAGATTTAGCTACAGAGTTAGGTTTAGATCCACATGTTTTAAAAACTGAAATTGAAGAAGAGTTTGGATTAAAACTAAAGAAAATTACAGACAAAATATCTGACGAAATAGTAAACTTACTTCGAGATAGGTATGTCAAAAGAGAAGAAGAAGTTGTAGAGACAAAAAAAGAAGAGAAAGGAATAAAAGCCTTTGACCTATATCATGAACTTGGTATTACACTACATGAACTTGAAGGAAAGTTAAGAGAGATTGGTTTTACTGAAGAGATCTCAAATCTTACAATAATAGATGAAGACACTGCTAAAAAAGTTAAAAACTTTATCGAAGAAGAAAAGAGAAAAAGAGAAGAAGAACTAAAAAGATTAAAAAAAGAGAAAAAGAGAAAAGAGGAAGAGAAAAAGAAAGAAGTAGAAGAAATTAAACCAAAAGAAGAAGTTATTAAAAAGGTAGAAGAAGTAAAGAAAGAAGAAGTTAAAGAAGAGATAAAAGAAGAAATTCCTGAAGTTATTGAAGGAGTTGTTGAAGAAGAGGTAAGAACTTTCAAAAGAGAAAGAAAACCTTTTGAAAAGAAAGAAGAAAAACCTTTCCAGAAAAAAGAAGAACATTTTGAAAGAAAAGAGAAGAAACCTTTTGAAAAAAAAGAAAAATTTGAAAAAAGAAAAGAAGATAGATTCAAAAAAAGAGAAGAAAAACCTTTTGTGAAAAAAGAAAAATATGAGAAAAAGATTGAAGAAAAACCTCAGCAAAGGGAAGAAAAAATAAGATTAGAAAAGCCAAAAGAACAACAAGAAATAACAATCGTTCCCCAATCTATAAAAGAAGATAAAAGATTAGAAAAGAAAGAGGTAAAAGAAGAAAGAGAAGAAAGATTAACAAAAGAACAAAAAGAAGAGATGGAAGCTCTCAGAAAACTTATGGAGAGCCATCCTAAAAAGAAAAAACAACCTAAAAAAGAGGAAAAGAAAAAAGAGGAAGTAGAAGAAAAAGAAGAGGAAATAAAAATTGTTCAAATTCCAGAAGTTATAACTGTTAGAGAGTTGGCAGATTTACTTAATATAGCTGTAAATCAAATTCTATTAGACCTGTTAAAAAGAAAAATTTTAGCTACAGTTAACCAAACGATAGATCCTAAAATAGCTTTAGAAATAGCAGAAGAACACGGATTCTTAGCAGAAATAAAAGAAGAAGGTACAGAAGAAGAAACAGAAGCTACAATTACTGAAGAAGAGAAAGATCAAGAAAAGGAAGAGAACCTTACAGAAAAACCACCTGTCGTTACTGTAATGGGACACGTCGACCATGGAAAAACTACATTATTAGATACAATAAGAAAAACAGATGTTGCAGCGAAAGAACACGGCGGTATAACACAGCATATAGGTGCATATAAAATAAAATTACCAAATGAAAAAGAGATAACATTCCTTGATACACCGGGGCACGAAGCTTTTACCACTCTTAGAGCAAGAGGTTCTAAAGTTGCAGATATAGCTGTTTTAGTAGTAGCAGCAGACGATGGAGTAAAACCGCAAACAGTAGAAGCTATTAACCACGCAAAAAACGCAAAAGTGCCGATAATTGTTGCTGTTAACAAAATAGATAAACCTGGAGCAGATCCTCTCAGAGTAAGACAAGAACTTACCCAGTACAACCTTATCCCTGAAGAATGGGGTGGAGATACAATATTTGTTGATATATCAGCAAAAACAGGTAAAAACATAGATCGGCTTTTAGAAATGATACTACTTGTTGCTGAGATGTTAGAACTTAAAGCAAACTCTAATAAACTTGCTACTGGAACTGTTATAGAGTCTAAACTTGATCCTAAAAAGGGGCCTGTTGCTACAGTACTTGTAGAAAATGGAACGTTGAAAGTAGGAGATTGCTTTGTAGCAGGTTATAGTTTTGGTAAAGTAAAAGCATTACTTAATGAAAAAGGGGAAAGATTAAAAGAAGCTGGTCCAGGAACACCTGTTGAAGTATTAGGGTTTGATGAAGTTCCTCAAGCTGGAGATAAATTTATAGTAAAAGCAACAGAAAGAGAAGCAAAACAACTTGCAGAAATCAGAAAACAAAAAAGAGAAGAAGAGCTTTTAGCAAATAAAACAAGGATCCACTTGGAAAACTTAAGTGATGTTAAAGAAATTAATATAATACTAAAGGCAGATGTTCAAGGGTCTTTAGAAGCATTGAAAAAATCTATAGAAGATTTATCAAACAAATTTGAAGAGGTAAGTATAAATATAATCCACGCTGCAGTAGGTGGAATTGTAGAAAGTGACGTTATGTTAGCTGCAGCTTCAAATGCAATTATAATAGGTTTCAATGTAAGACCTGACGCAGGTGCAAGAAAAACAGCAGAAGAAGAGAACGTAGATATCAGAATATACAACATTATATATCAAGCAATAGAAGACTTAGAAAAAGCTATGAAAGGTATGCTTGCTCCAACAACAAGGGAAGTTCTCCTTGGAACAGCTGAAGTGAGAGCAGTATTCAAAGCAAAATCCATAGGTACAATAGCTGGATGCTATGTTACTGAAGGTTTTATTAAAAGAAATACAAAAGTAAGATTAGTAAGAAACGGTATAGTAATATATGATGGAGAGATGAACTCATTAAAAAGATTTAAAGAAGATGTAAAAGAAGTTCAAAAAGGTTTTGAATGTGGTTTAACATTAAAGAACTTTAACGATATTAAAGTAGATGACATTATAGAAGCTTATGAAATTGTTGAAGAAAAACCTCAATAAAAAAGAAGTTTTTAAAGTAATTGAGATATTTAGATCTGTAGAAGGGGAAGGCAGATGGGTAGGCCTTCCTGTAGTATTTATAAGGCTGGAAGGTTGTAATTTAAGATGCAGCTGGTGTGATACCACCTATTCTTACATTGGTCAAAACTATCAAACAATCGATTTAGAATCTATTGTAGAAAAAGTGAAACAGTACAAAATAAAAAGAGTTTGTATAACTGGTGGAGAGCCGTTTTTTACAGAAAACCTCGATAAACTTGTTTTTAGATTATTAGAAAAAGATTTTCAGATATTTATTGAAACAAATGGAACACTATGGAATGAAAACTTTGATAATATTGATACATCTAAGGTTTATATAACCTGTTCGCCAAAACCACCATTTTATTTTATAAATAAAAACATTTTACCTTACATATCAGAACTTAAATTTGTAGTAGATGAAAATTTATCAATAGAAAACATTTTACTTTATAAAGATTTCATAAAAAATGATACTATAGTTCTACAACCAGAAAGTAATAAACAAGAAATGATAAAAAAAGCACTTGAAATTCAGGATAAACTACTTGACCATAACATTGAAAGCAGAATCATACCCCAATGTCATAAAATACTAAATTTACCTTAATCAGCAAAAGTATTTAAAATTTTTGCTATTTCTCTTTGTCTATCAAATATGTATTTAGCTATTGCATCCTCTAATTTGGTAGTAGGATTTAAAAGTTTATTACCATAACGACAAGTTTTATCAGGTCTATCTACTTTATATAATGTTTTAAATATTACTGAATAACTTTTATTTTCAACGATAAGTTTACCTGAATATTCATTATTTACTTTTAAAGTTACATCTTTAGGAAGTTTAAAACCAAAACCTTTTTCAGATATATCCCTCAAATGGACACATAAATTTAAATCATCTATTTCAAGGATAATAGGGCTTTTTGCTGAACATTTAACTCTAACATTTTCCCTTTTTATCTTTGGTTCTATAGCCAAAGAAGGAAATGATGTTACTAATGTATCTTTGTTCCAAAAAAGAGCTTTCAATGTTAAAATTTCATCATCAAATTTAACGTAAACTTCCTTTTCTTCATTTATCATTGCTTCTATTTTTGAATTAATTTCAAACTCAATCTGCTTTCTTGAAAAATCAATATCTAACACATTTAAAATAACCTTAATTGGGGCTTCATGATAAAATATGTAAACTTGCATTTTTTTCTCTTTTTCTAATTTGTTAATGAATCTATTTATAAGACCTTCATCCACCCTGTAATACTCCTATATGTGATATCATTATTTTATCATAAAAAAACAGGTAAGGAAAATGGATGAGATCTTATTAACATTAGAATTAATATTTATTAAAGGTTTAGGTAGTTCAACAGTAAAAAAATTAATACAGCATTACCAAACATTTATTAGTGCAGTAAATCAATCATATGAAGAGATTGAGAGAAATTTTGGGGGAAATGTAGCAGATTTAATAATAAAAAGAGATAAAAGTTTAAGAGATTTAGCTTTAAAAGAGTATGAAAAGGCTGCTAAAAACAATGTTAGACTTATACCATTATCTTCAAAAGAATATCCATCACTTTTAAAAGAGATAAATGACCCACCTGTAGTTTTGTATCTAAAAGGAATACTAAAAGATTTAGATAACTCAATTTCTGTAGTAGGAACAAGGAAATACTCTCAGTATGGGATGTATATTGTTAACAATATTGTAAGGGAACTTGCAAAAAATAAAGTTACCATTGTCTCTGGTTTAGCACTTGGAATAGATGGACTGTCCCATAAAGTAGCTTTAGAGGAAGATAGTTATACCATAGCTGTAGTAGGAAATTCTTTAGATTTTATATACCCTCCAGAAAATAAAAAACTATACAGAGAGATTGAAGAAAAAGGCTGTATAATATCAGAATTTCCATTTGGAACAAAACCTTCCATGTATACATTCCCACGGAGAAACAGAATTATAGCTGGTTTATCATATGGAACATTTGTTGTAGAAGCACCGGAAAAATCAGGAAGCCTAATAACAGCAAACTACGCAAATGATTATGGAAGATTAGTTTTTACTGTACCAGCAAATATAAATTTAAAATCTGCTTCTGGAAACAATCTATTAATAAAAGAAGGAGCTGTTCCTATAACAAACTTTGAAGACTTTAAACAATATTTACCTTATCTAAACTATAACCAAACTAAAGAAGAGTCATTAAACCTTTCTACAGAAGAGTTAGAGTTGTTAAAAGTCATTGGTAATGAAAAAGTTTATATAGATACAATATTAGAGAGATTTAATAACACCAACGTTTATGAAATATTAAACCAATTGGTTATAAAGGGATTATTAAACGAAGAGTTTGGTTTTTATTATAGAATTTAAGCTCCTCTGCTAAACAGAGGAGTGTTTTTATTATTTAAATAGAAAATCATTCTTTGGTTTTAAATTATCTGGTACGTCTTTTAGTGATACTTTTACTCTTCCTTGGTCGTCAATCTCTATTACTTTAACTTTTAAAGTATCTCCAACTTTAATCACATCTTTTGCAGATTTTAATCTCTCAGATGAAATTTGAGATACATGTAATAATGATAATTTACCTGGTAAAAGTTCTACAAACGCTCCATAGTCTTCTACTCTTGTAACTTTTCCTAAGTAAACTTCGCCAACTTCTATATCCATTATAAGCTGATTTATCATATCTACAGCTTTTTCTGATGCTAATTTACTTGTAGCATAGACTTTTACGAGACCTTCAGGATCTATATCTATTTTAACACCGGTTTCTTCTATTATCTTTTTAATATTTTTACCTGCAGGACCTATTATTAAGCTAATCTTTTCTGGTAATACTCTAAGTGTTGTAACAGTTGGAGCATATGGAGAGAGTTGTTTTCTCGGTTCTGGTATAGTTTGATACATAAAGTCTAATATGTAGTTTCTGCCTTCTTTTGCCTGTTTTAAAGCTTTTTCTAATATTTCTTTTGTAAGGCCTTTAACTTTAATATCCATCTGGATAGATGTGACACCATCACGGGTACCTGCAACTTTAAAGTCCATATCTCCAAGGTGGTCTTCATCACCAAGTATATCAGATAAGATTACAAATCTATCTTCACCTTTAACAAGACCCATAGCAATACCAGCTACATGTTTTTTTATAGGAACACCAGCATCAAACAATGCTAAAGAACCACCACAAACTGTAGCCATAGAAGTAGAGCCATTTGATTCTAAAATATCTGAAACAACCCTTATAACATAAGGAAATTCTTCTTCGGAAGGAATTAATGGCTCTAAAGCCCTTTCTGCTAAATTACCATGACCTATTTCTCTTCTTGATGTTGCCCTTGGTGGTTTTGCTTCACCTGTTGAGAATGGTGGAAAGTTATAGTGAAGCATAAACCTTTTCATAACTTCACCAGCTTCGATACTTTCTTCTATCTGGCCTTCAGAAAGAGAACCAAGTGTAGCTGTTACAAAAGCTTGAGTTTGGCCTCTTGTGAATATTGCAGATCCATGGTTTCTTAGAAATACACCTACTTTTATCCAAATAGGTCTAATTTCTTCTGGCTTTCTTCCATCAATTCTTTTATTTTCATAGAGAACCAAATCTCTCATTACATCGCTAACAAGCTCTTTATATATTAAAGAAGCTTTCTTCTCTTTCTCTGGAACAATTTCTAAAGATGTTTTTATTTCTTCAAAGATAGTATTTATAGTTTTATTTCTCTCTTTCTTATCAACGATATCAAAAGCTTCTTTAATTCTTTGATAAGTAAGTTCTTTAAATTTAGATTTTAATAAAACTTCTTCTTCATCTGGTACTATCTTAATTTTTTCTTTACCATATTTAGCCCTTAACTCTTCTTGTAGGTCAATAAGTTTTTTTATTTCTTCATGGCCAAAAAGCATAGCTTCTAAAACATCTTCTTCTGGAACCTCTTTTGCACCGCCCTCTACCATAACAATAGCATCTTTAGAACCAGCTACTACAATCTCTATATCAGCTTTTGATTTCTGAGCATATGTTGGGTTTACTATAAACTGACCATCTACTCTACAAACCCTAACACCTGCAATAGGGCCTTCAAAAGGAGCTTCTGATATATGTAAAGCTGCAGATGCACCTACTATACCTAAAACATCAGGGTCAAATTGGTCATCTGCAGACAATGTATAAGCTGTTATTATAATATCATTGTAAAATCCTTTAGGAAATAAAGGTCTTATAGGTCTGTCAATATTCCTTGCAACTAGTATTTCTCTATCTGTAGGTTTTCCTTCCCTTTTTACAAATCCACCTGGAATTTTTCCATATGCATAATACTTCTCTCTATACTCAACTGTAAGAGGAAGAAAATCTATATCAGCTTGAGCCTCTTCTGACATTACAGCTGTTACTAATACAGCAGTATCCCCCTGTCTTACTATTACAGCACCATTAGCTTGCTTTGCAAAATATCCCGTTTCAATAGAAAAAGGAGCACCGTTTATTACGGTTTGAACTTTAACTTCCTCCATATGATCTCCTATTTATTTAATATTTGACGTTTCTCTGATTCCAAGTTCTTCCATAATTTTTCTATATCTTTCTTCACTTTCCCTCTTAAGGTAGTTTAAAAGTTTTCTTCTTTTGTTAACCATAGCTATCAAGCCCCTTCTTGAATGAAGGTCTTTTTTGTTATTTTTAATATGTTCAGTTAGGTTTTTGATTCTTTCTGTAAGTATAGCTATTTGCACTTCTGGAGAACCAGTATCATTTTCGTGTAATGCAAATTTTTTAATTAATTCTTGCTTTTTTTCAGCAGTAATTGACATTAATTACCTCCTAATTTCAAAAATTTTAGATATAGATTATACCACATTTTGCTTTTTTCTGAAGTTTGTTAATTGATGTTTTTGAAAATGGTGGGAAAGGAGGGAATCGAACCCTCACGGCCTTGCGGCCAAGGGATTTTAAGTCCCTCGCGTCTGCCAGTTCCGCCACTTTCCCATTTTTGATAGTAAAAAATATATCACACTTTTAAAAATTTTGCAACTTTAATTAAAGTATACCAAATACAAACTAACACAGATTAAACGTTGAGCATGCATAATTGACCTTACTGGATCTATAACATAAAAAATTTATTGTTAAAGTATCTTACAGTTTTCAACGTTACAAGTTAAAAGTTTAAAATTAAATAGAATTATGACATATAAACACTTTACCTCATAGTTTGTTAAACATTATTGAGATACAATCTCAATATAATTTAATTTAGAAGGAGTTAAAAATGAAAAAAGCTTCATATTTATTAACTATATCTTTAATCTTTGGAAGTTATGAGTACTCTTTTGCTGGGAAAAAAGCCCTTATATGGGACGATACAGAGACAGTTGGAAAAGGAAACTATCAAGTTGAAAATTACTTTTTTTATACTAAAGATGTTGAAGAAAAAGAAGGAAGTTATATTTTTAACTTCACATTTGGATATAATGATAAAACTGATTTAGCTGTAAATATACCTTTTGGTTATCTAAAAACATATGAAAACACATACTCTGACATTTCTGACCCATTCTTTGAAATAAAATATAGATTCTACGAAAAGGATAATTTAAAATTTTCTATTAAACCATTTATAAGTATCCCAGTAAAGAAAGAAAGTAAGTTTAGTTGTAAAGAAATAAGCTATGGATTAACACTAACTGGTCAACTTAAAGAAGGAAAATTTTCTTTTTATTCTAACACTTCTTTCATGGTACACCAAAACAGGATTTCTGGAGAAAATGAGTTTTTTCAATCAATATCTACTGAGTATAGTATAAAAGATAATTTTAGCGTTATCGGAAGTTTATACCTTTCAAGCTATGGAGAAACAAAAAAAGGAGGTGTAATAGGTTTTGGCTATTTCTTAGGTAAGATGGAAATAGGTTTTGGAATAGGAAAAAGGTTCGATTCTAAGAATGATTTCTCTATCTACAGTGGAATAACTGTTAAATTTTATTAAATGTTAAAATATTTACATTAATTAAAATTTGGAGAGAAAAAGATAGAGATACTACTTTTTATTTTTGTTATCTATATACTGTACTTTGAGTTTAGACCTTTTAAAGTTTTAAAATTAGATAAAGTAGAAAAAAGAGAGTTTCCAAATCATAATTTTTATACTTATAACGTTGTAGCCCATATACATACACAATTTTCTTTTGATTCTTTAGGTAAACCATCAGATATTAAAAAGGCTATGGAGATAAACAATATTGATTTTGTATTTGTAACAGACCATAACAATTTAGATTATAAAATATTTGAAGATGATAAAATTTTTGCAGGTATAGAAAAAAATAGTGAAAATGGAAGACTTTTACTCCTTGGTAATCAACTTCCTGTTATCTCCCATCCCCACAACTTTGATTTTGAACACTATAGATGGAAAGGGTCTTTTAAGGAAGGACATTTATATGAATTTATAGATATAAAAGATATTGTTGTGTGGAATAAATTAATTACAGGTTTAGCTCTTATAAAAAATCTTTTAATACTTCCTTTCGTTAAAAGTCCAATTCATAAATGGAACAGCCTTATACCTATAGATAAGTGGAGAAACTTATACTACAGTAGAGCTAAACATTTAAACATTATTGGAGGTCTTGATTTACATGTAAAGGTAATCTATCAAGAAAAAATACATGGTACTTTAATACCTTCTTATAAATCTGGTTTTAAATGGTTGATAAACAAAGTTTATTCAGAAAAACCACTTATAACAAAAGAAGATGTTTTAGATGCTATATCAAAAGGAAATCTTTATCTAAGTATAAACCAAAATTTTATAGATATAGTTGCATTAGATAATGGTAATATAAAAAAAATTGGTAGTCAAATATCTGTTGGAAGTGAGATTTTTGTTAAATCTAAGGAAAAAAGGATTTGTATTTTGTATAAAGACTCTATTCCTATTTTAAAAACTGATAAAGTCTCTTTTTCTTACAAGATTACAGAAAGAGGTAACTATCATTTAGAAGTTTATGAGTATGATTTTAGATTGTTTAATCTTTATGTAGGTTTTAGACCTGTAATTATAACAAACTTTTTTAGGGTGAATGATGAGAAATGATTGGGAGATAAAAATAAGGTGGAATGTAAAACTTTTCTATTTTATAAACTCAAGAAGAAATAAGTTTTTAGATAAGTTTTATAAATATTTCTATCTTATTGGAAAAACATACTCTTTACCAATATACTTGTTTTTATTTTATATATCTTGTGGAATAGAATCTATTAAACATTTAGTTGTTAGTTTAATAATAACAGGAATACTTATGCCTTTTATAAAGTACACTTTTAGACATAAAAGACCTTCTTCATTGCTTGAAAATGTAGTTTTACTTGAACCAGTATTTTTAAAAAGTTTTCCATCTGCCGATAGTGCCTATGTATCTACAATATTTAGTGTTGCCTTAGTTTGTGGGAATATATATTTGTCCTTAATTCTGCTTATTATAACTTTACTTATCGGTTATGGTAGAGTTTATATGGGTGCTCACTTTCCTTTAGATGTATTAGCTGGTTATACATTTGGTTTTCTTTCAGCTTTAACTGGATTTTATATATTAAACAACTTTTCAATCTAAATTGGAATTAAAAATATAGTGATATACAATATTTAGTATATTTTTTATTTTAAAGAGGTGATTTTATATGTGTGGTGTTTTTGGTGTATACAATAATAAATCTGCTGCAGAATTAACGTTTTTAGGTTTACATGCTTTACAACATAGAGGTCAAGAATCTGCTGGTATTGCAGTATCTGATGGTTATGATATAAATTTAAGGTTAGGACAAGGTTTAGTAACACAAGCTGTAAAAGAAGAAGACTTAAAAGAGTTAAAAGGCGATATAGCAATAGGTCATGTAAGATATTCTACAGCTGGAGGTTCAAATCCTAAAAATATTCAACCATTTTTTGCCCACTTTTACGGTGGAAGTTTTGCCATAGCTCACAATGGTAATTTAGTAAATGCTACTCGTTTGAGATATGAACTTGAAATGGAAGGTTCTATATTTAGATCAACATCAGATACTGAGGTTTTTGTTCATCTTATAGCTAAGTCGAGACAACCAGCTCCTTCCCATATAAACCTTCATAAAAACGATGAAGATTTTTTACCTCATGTATTTGAAGCGATGAAAAAAGTAAAAGGTGCTTACTCTCTTGTAATTCTTAGAGAAAAACAATTTATAGCAGTTAGGGATCCTTATGGTTTTAGACCTTTAGCGTTAGGTAAAAATAGATCTGGAAGTTATTTTGTTGCGTCTGAAAGCTGTGCCTTTGATATTGTAGATGCAGAGTATTTGAGGGATATTAACCCCGGGGAAGTTTTAGTTATAGATGATGCTGGTATTAGGTCTTACTATCCTTTTGAATACACAGAATATCCTAAAAAATGTATATTTGAGTTTGTATACTTTTCAAGACCAGATAGTAAAATATTTAGGGACTGGGTATATGAGATTAGAAAAGAGATGGGAAGAAGATTAGCAAAAGAATATCCTATTGACGCTGATTGTGTAGTACCTGTTTTAGATTCAGGATTGTTAGCATCTTTAGGTTATAGTGAAGAAAGTAAAATACCTTTAGAAATAGGTTTAATAAGAAACCATTATGTAGGTAGAACATTTATCCAACCAGCCCAAGAGATAAGGGATTTAAGTGTAAGATTAAAACTAAATCCTGTTAGAAATGCTATAGAAGGAAAAAGAATAATCGTTATCGATGATTCTCTTGTAAGAGGAACCACAAGTAAAAAAATAGTAAACATGCTAAGAAAATCTGGAGCTAAAGAGGTCCATATGCTTATAAGTTCTCCACCAGTAGTAAGCCCTTGTTATTATGGTATAGATACACCAACAAAAGAAGAACTTTTAGCTGCAAATTTAACATTAGAAGAAATTAAAAAGTTCATTGGTGCAGATAGTTTAAACTACCTATCACTGGAAGGTATGATAGAAGCAGCAGATAAAACAAAAGGTTACTGTACTGCATGTTTTACTGGAAATTATCCTGCTTTAGACGATATTTTTACTGAAGAAGTTTTAAAGTAAGGAGGTCAAAACCTATGAAAAGGGTAGTCGTTCCATTGGCTGATGGTTTTGAAGAAATAGAAGCTATGAGCATAATAGATATACTAAGAAGAGCAGATATAGATACAGTAATAGCTGGGTTACATGAAGGACCTATTTTAAGTGCAAGGGGTATTAAATTAATACCAGACACTACAATAGATAAGATAAATGCAGATGATTTTGATATGATTGTTTTACCAGGTGGACAACCAGGAACTGATAACTTAAATGCAGATGAGACAGTAAGAAAACTTATTCAAGATTTTTATAACAAGGGAAAATTAACAGGTGCAATATGTGCTGCTCCTTACGTACTTGCAAACAGTGGAATACTAAAAGGTAAAAAAGCAACATCATATCCATCTTATAAAGACAAACTTAAAGATGCTGACTATTTGGAAGAATCTGTTGTTGAAGATTCAAACGTCTTAACATCAAGGGGACCAGGAACAGCTGCATGTTTTGCCTTCAAAATTGTTGAAAAACTTGTAGGTAAAGAGAAAGCAGAACAGTTAAAAGAAGCTATGTTGTTTAAGTGCTAAATGAGATACGACGAAATTTTCCAGAAGATAAAGAAAGAAGAAATAGATGGTTTTTTATTTACATCCCATTCAAATATTTTTTATTTATCACGATTTAACTCATCAAATGCTTACATCTTAATGACTGATAGGGAAAAGTATTTTTTCACAGATTCAAGATACTTTGAAAATGCAAAAAAACAGTTAAAAAATTTTCATGTAGTTCTATTAAAAAAAGGTTTTGATTCTATAAAAGAAATTGTTGATAATTTAAACTTAAAAACGTTAGGTTTTGAAAAAGATAAATTAACTATTTCTCTGTATGAAAGATTAAAAGAAAAACTAAATTTAGATTTAAAAGGTTATGAAGGTTTTTTAAATGAGTTTAGAATAAAGAAAACAGAAGAAGAGATACAGATAATAAAAAATGCAGTAAAAAAAACAGACAACATTTTTAAAAAACTTTTAAAAGAATTACCTAACTATATCGGAAAAACTGAACTATTTGTTAGGCAAAAAATAATAGAAAATATATTTCAAGAAGGTGGAACTGGAGAAAGTTTTCCAGCTATTGTAGCATCAGGTAAACATTCTGCTATTCCACATTGGGAAACATCAGACAAAAAGTTAAAAAGCGGCATACTACTTATAGATATGGGAATGAAGTACAAAGGTTACTGTAGTGATTTTACAAGAACTATACACATTTCAAAACCAAGTAAGAAATTTACAGAGATATACGATATTGTAAAAGAAGCATATTTAGAAGCTGCATCAAAAGTAAAAGCTGGTGTACCAATAAAAGATATAGACATTGCTGCAAGAACTGTTATAGAAAAGTATGGTTATGGAGAATACTTTACACACTCAACAGGACACGGTATAGGTATAGATATTCACGAAGAACCCAGAATATACAAAGACAATGAAAGTGTTTTAGAGGAAAACACTGTCTTTACTATAGAACCAGGTATTTATATACCTAATTTTGGTGGTGTTAGACTTGAAAATATAGTAGTAGCAAGAAAAAATAAAGCTGAAGTTTTAACAAAAACACCGCTAGATTTAGTAATTTTATAAGGAGTAAAAAAATGTTTACAATAATAGCTGGACCTTGTGTTATAGAAAGTAAAGAGATATGTTTTGAAGTTGCAGAAGTTTTAAGGAATCTTCAAGATGAATTTAAAAAGATAAGATTTGTGTTTAAATCATCTTTTGATAAAGCAAATAGAAGCTCAGTAGATTCATTTAGAGGAAAAGGTTTAGAGCATGGTTTAAATATATTAAGTATGGTTAAAAAAGAGTTTAATTTAACTGTTTTAACAGATATACATGAAAGTTATCAAGCAAAACCTGTTGCAGAGATTGTAGACATAATTCAGATACCAGCATTTTTATGTAGACAAACAGATTTACTTCTTGCAGCTGCAGAGACAAAAAAAGAGATAAATGTAAAAAAAGGACAGTTTTTAGCACCATGGGACACAAAAAACATCGTTGAAAAGTTAAAATTTGGTGGAGCAGATAAAATCTACCTTACAGAAAGAGGAACTACATTTGGTTATAACAACCTTGTAGTAGATTTTAGAAGTTTACCAATTATGAGACAGTTTGCACCTGTAATATACGATGTTACCCATAGTGTTCAGCTTCCAGGCGGCTTAGGTAAAGCTTCTGGAGGACAAAGAGAGTTTGCTTATCCACTTGCAAAAGCAGCTATATCTGTTGGTGTAGATGGCTTATTTTTAGAAACACACCCAGACCCAGATAAAGCACTATCTGATGGACCAAACCAGATACCACTTAAAGATTTTCCAAAGATGATAAAAAATTTATTAAAATTAAAACAGTACGTAGAAGAAAATGATATTTAGAATACTAATAATTATTGCTTTATTTATTGCTTCCTGTGGAGTAAAAGGAAATCCAAAACCACCACCTTCTAATACACCTTCTCCCATAACTAAACTTTATGCAAAACAGTATGGAGAAAAGTTTATTATCTATTTTCAATATACACCTACATATAAAGACGGAAGAAATATAGAAAAACCAATCAATTTTAAAATTTACAAAGATAACAAACTTTTTGATACAAAAATATTTAACAATCAAAACTATTACTGGTTTTCTGATAGTTTTTCTCAAAAAGAAAGTTGCTATATGGTTATTATAGAAGTGGAAAAAAGTAAATCAGCATCTAAACCAGTATGTTTTAAAGGTAAAAAAATAGAAACCCAAAAACCAAAAGAACCAAATGTAGAGGTCATTGAAGAAGGTTTAAAAATCATTATAGATGAAGATAATCCCGTTTATTTATACAAAGTAGAAAAAGAAGATACCTTTATACCTATTCCATACAAAAAACTTACAACAAAAGATTATACATATAAAGATGTTCAATTAAATAAAACTTACTGTTATTACTACACAATAATAAAAGATGATATAGAATCTGAAAAATCTCAGACAGTATGTAAAACATTTAAAGATTTATTTCCACCATTAGCACCTGAAAATGGAAAATTGATTATAGAAAATGGTAATGCTACAATAATTTTTGATGAAAGTAAATCTAATGATGTGATAGGTTATATTTTTTTCAAAAACGATAAAAAGATAAACGATATTCCTATAAAAACATACTACTTTGAAGATAAAGACTATAAACCTGGTGATACATATAAAGTTGTAGCTGTTGATGTTGGTGGAAATTTAAGTAATCCTTTAGAGATAAGATGATGGTAGAGATTGAAAAAATCGTTTATAATGGCTATGGGCTTGCAAAGAAAGATGGAAAAACATATTTTATACCCTACGTTTTACCTAAAGAAGAAGTTTCAATTAAAGAATACCAACAAAAAAAAGATTATATTGTTGCATACCCAGAAAATATAATAAAACCTTCTCCATATAGGATAGAACCTTTATGTAAATACTTTAAAATCTGCGGTGGCTGCGATTTTTTACACACTACCTATGAGTATCAACTTTCACTAAAAAAAGATATTTTAATTGACCAACTGAAAAGAATTGGAAAAATAGAAACATATATAGAAAAAATAATACCTTCTACAAATCCATTTAACTATAGAAATAGAGTTCAGTTAAAGTTTGATGGTAAAAATCTTGGATTTTATAAAAGAGATAGTCATGAAGTTGTAGATATAGATAGCTGTCTTATTACAAAAGAAGATATTAATAAGATAATAAATCCTTTAAAAAGATTTTTATTTAAGTATGCTATTTCCCCAAATCAGATACAGATATTTTCAAACGGAAAAAATGAAAAACTTTTAAAGTTTGTTTTTTCAGATAGTTCTCAAATTGCCAACGTTATCCATGACTTAACGTTATACAGAGAAGAAATTGATGAAAAAATTAAAGGTGTAGGGCTTTATATAAAAGAAGATAGAGTTATTTTAATTGGTGAAGATATTATTTTTGAAAATGTAAAAGATTATAAATTTAGAGTGAGTATAGATAGTTTCTTTCAAGTTAACATATTTCAGATAGAAAATCTTATAGATGAAGTAGTTAACGAGTTTAAAGATAGTAGTTATAAAAAGGTGGTAGATTTTTACTGTGGAGTTGGAACATTAACAATACCAGTTTGTAATTATGTAAAAAATGTTTTAGGTATAGAAAGTAATCCAGAAGCAGTAAAAGATGCAAAAGCAAATGTAAAACATAATAAACTTTCAAATGTAAAATTTTTAAAGGCAAAAACTGATAAAGGCTTAAAGTACGGGAAAGATTTTATACCAGATGTGGTAATATTTGATCCACCTAGAAGTGGTTTAAACAAAAAAATTATCTTTGAGATATCAGATATAAAAAGTATAGAAAAGGTTATATACGTTTCTTGCGAACCTTCTACACTTGCAAGAGATTTAAAAGATTTCACTAGTAGAGGATTTAAATTAAAAAGTATAAAACTTTTAGATATGTTCCCTCAAACATACCATATAGAAAGTATCTCTGTTTTAGAAAGATAAATTTTTAAAAAGGTGCCATAATAGGCACCTTATATAGATTAGTATTTTCTTTCTTGTGGTTGGTATTTTATAATTCTTACTTCACTATACTCTACTTTTGGACCTTCTGGTGTATAGTAAGCAAGACTATGTTTTAAGAAGTTTTCATCATCTCTATTTGGATAGTCTCTTCTTGCATGAGCTCCTCTACTTTCTTTTCTTAAAACTGCTGTTACAGCTATAGCTTCTGCAAGGTCCAATAGATATCCAAGCTCTATATAGTTTAGTAAAGCTGTGTTAAATATCTTTCCACTATCTCCAGGAGCAAGTAGTTTGTATCTTTCTTTTAATTCTTTTACTTTTTCTATAGCTTCAAGCATAGGTTTTTCTTCTCTAAATATACCTACTTTATCCCACATTGTTTGAGCAAGTTCCATTCTTATATTGTTTATATTTTCTTTATTTTCTTTCTTTAGTAAAGCTCCTATCTCTCTTCTCGCTCTTTCTTCTTCAGCTTTTAGATTGAAGTTATCATCTGGTTTATTCCTTGCATACTCTACAGCAGCAGCACCAGCAGGTTTACCAAATACTACAAGGTCTAAAAGTGAGTTTCCACCAAGTCTATTTGCTCCATGAACTGATACACAAGCACACTCACCTACAGCATAGACACCATTTACACCAGTCATACTTGTTTTATAATCTCTTACATCAATTCCACCCATTGAATAGTGGGCTGTAGGTCTTACTGGAATAGGTTCTTCTATTGGATCTACACCTTCAAAGTCTATACAAAGTTGTCTAATCTGTGGAAGTCTTGTTTTAATCTTTTCAGCACCAAGATGTCTTAAGTCAAGGTGAACGTAAGCCATCATTCCTTCACCCCAACCTCTACCTTCTAAAATCTCTGTCTCTATGGAACGTGCTACAAGGTCCCTTGGTCCAAGTTCCATCTTTTGAGGTGCATATCTTGTCATAAATCTTTCACCTTTATTATTTATAAGATATCCACCTTCTCCTCTTGCTCCTTCTGTAACTAATATTCCAGTAGACCTTAAACCTGTTGGATGAAACTGAACAAACTCCATATCTTTAAGAGGTATACCAGCTCTATAACATATAGCCATACCATCGCCCGTAGAACCTATAGCATTTGTATTCCTTACCCAGTAAACCCTTGCGTATCCACCAGTAGCAAATATTATAGCTTTTGCTTTAATTGCATGAACTTCACCGCTTCTAATATCAATTGCTATAACACCTTTTGCTTCGTTGTTATCAACGATAAGTTCGGTAACAAACCATTCATTTAAAAATTCAACGTCATTTTTTAAACACTGCTCATAAAGCGTATGTAATATAACGTGTCCTGTTTTGTCTGCAGCATAACATGTTCTCGGAAAACCAGCACCACCAAACGGTCTTTGTGCAATCTTCCCATCAGGAAGACGAGAGAATGGCACACCTAAATGTTCAAGTTCATATATTCTTTTTGGTGCTTCTTGACACATAAACTCAATAGCATCTTGGTCTCCAAGATAATCACTACCTTTTACAGTGTCAAATGTATGAACTTCCGGAGAATCTGATGGATCAAAGTTTCCTAAAGCTGCATTTATACCACCTTGTGCTGCACCAGTATGAGACCTTGTTGGATACACTTTTGTAACTACCCCTACTTTTACATCTTTTGCTTTACTTGCTTCAAGTGCAGCCATTAAACCTGCGCCACCTGCTCCCACTATTAAAACATCATAACTTAGCATGTTTATCTTCCTCCTTTATTAATAAAACAATGTTTTATTATAGAATAACATTAAAATATTTTCCAGTAAATATTATAAAATTAAATTTTTTATTGTTTTTTTGCTTTACGTAATTTTACTATAAAGATTCTTAAAAATTATTAATATAATTTTACAACAACACCATCTTTAAAATCTTTGTATTGATAATCAGATTTTCAAGTAAATAAATTATTCTGTAATAGTATTTTTTCAGTTGTAACCTAAAAAACCACCAACTTACAAAAATGGTAAAATATATATCTAAAATTTTGCGAGGTTTTTAATGAAAAAAGCTATTCTTGCTCTCGAAGATGGACATTTTTTCTATGGTTATGCATTTTCTGATTTTAATTTAAAAGAAACTGGTGGTGAAGTTATATTCAATACATCTATGACAGGTTATCAAGAAGTTCTTACAGACCCATCCTACAAAGGACAGATTGTTGTCATGACTCCATCAGAAATAGGAAACTATGGAATAAATGATGAAGATAATCAATCAGATAGAGTTTGGGTCAATGGTTTTGTTGTAAAAGATATTCCATCTATATACTCAAACTATAGAGCAAGAAAAAGCTTAGCTGAATATTTAGAAGAAAACAATGTAGTTGGAATATATGGAGTAGACACAAGGGCAGTAGTTAGAGTACTTAGAGAAAAAGGTGTAATGAAAGGGTATATAGGTATTGGAGATATATCACCACAGGAAGCTGTAAGAAAGGCAAGAAGTATTCCAGATATATCTGAACTAAACCTTGTAAAAGAAGTTTCTACATCTTCTGTATACAGATGGACTCAAAAAAGCTGGAAATGGCCAGAAGGTTATACAGAGCAAACAGAGTTTCACTATAAAGTAGCTGTTATAGATTATGGCGTAAAAAAAGATATTTTAAGACTTCTTGCAGATAGACATCTAGAACTTATCTGTTTTCCTTACAATGTTTCAGCTGAAGAAGTTTTAGCAATCAATCCAGATGGTATTTTTCTATCTAATGGACCTGGAGACCCAGCTATACTAAAATATCAGATAGACCAGATTAAAAAATTAATAGCATCAGAAAAACCAATATTTGGTATATGTCTTGGACATCAACTCCTTACCTGGGCTTTTGGAAGTAGAACATATAAACTCGAATTTGGACATCATGGTGGAAACCATCCAGTAAAAAATCTAAAGACTGGAAGAGTAGAAATAACAGCACAAAATCACAACTACGCTACTGATGACTCTAAGCTACCTCAAGATGTAGAGATAACACATATAAACCTAAACGATAATACAGTAGAAGGAATGAAACATAAAAACTATCCAGTATTCTCTATTCAACATCACCCAGAAGCAGCACCAGGACCACATGACTCATTCTATATTTTTGATGAATTTTACAACCTTATAAAAACTTGCAAATGATAGAAAATAAAAAGATAAAAGAAAGATGGATATTAGGCTCTCTATTTCTAAATCTATTCCTTTCTATTTTAAAGCTCGTATTTGGAATTATAACAAACAGTTTAGGAATAATAGCAGAAGCTATACACTCTTTTTCAGACCTTATTGCATCTATAGTTTCGTTTATCAGTATTAAACTGTCTTCAAAAAAATCTGAAGATTTTCCTTATGGACTTTATAAAATTGAAAATATAGCAGCTATAATAATCTCTTTCTTTCTTTTGTTTGCAGCATACGAAATATTTAAAGAAGCATTTTTAAAATCAGAAAAAACAGAGATAATAAATCCAGAATATGCTATTTTTGTAATGTTTATTGCTATGGTTACTACATTTTTCTATTCAAGGTATGAAAAAAAAGCTGGAGAAAAACTAAACTCTCCAACACTTATAGCAGATGCTGAACATATATGGGCTGATTTTTTATCATCAATAATAGTAATAATAGGACTTATCAGTGTATACTTCGGTTATAATTTAGACAGGTATGCAGCAGCTATTGTATCTATTTTCATAATAAAAAGTGGATTTGATATTTTTAAAGAATCTATAAAAGTTTTACTTGATTTTTCACTTGATAAAGAAGATATAGAAAAAATTAAAAATATAGTACTTAAACATCCAGCTATAGTAGATATAAAAGTTATTAAAGGAAGGTCTGCTGGAAGTTATAAATTTTTAGAGATAGAACTCCTACTTCACAACACATCCTTAAGGGAAGCCCATAGAATAGTAGATGAGATAGCAGATGAGATAAAATCAAAGATTGACAATATAGATTCTGTAGTTATACACTATGAACCTGCAAGACAAGAAGGTTTAAGAATAGGGATACTTTCAGATGGAAATGATAAAATAACAGATTTTGAAAATGCTAAAAAGATTTACATATTTGATATAAGTAAAGATTTTAAGATATTAAACAAACAAGAACTATCTATAACAAACATAGATAAAATAATCTCAAATTTAGGTTTAGATATAGTAGTATCTAAGAATCATCCAATGAATCTTAAAACAAGATTTTTACTCTCAAAAAGTAGTGTTATGGTTTGGGAAACAGAAAATACAGAAATTGATAAATCACTATCAGAAGTGATAAAATCTTGGAAAGAATTTATAAAAGGTGAGGGATAAAAACAATGATAGGAAGAATTATTGTTGGTCTTGATGGTTCAAAATCTAGTAATATAGCAAGTCAGTACGCTATCTTTTTATCAAAAAAGTTAAAAAAACCTGTTTTAGGTGTTCATGTTATTGATATTAGGCTTTTAGAAGGTCCGTTTTTAGCTGATTTGGCAGGTGGATTAGGTTTTGCTACATATTCAGATTTAACTGTCAAAATTAAAGATATTTTAGAAGCAAAATCTGATGCTATAATTAATAAGTTTGCTTCTGAATGCAGAGAAAAAGGTGGTGATTGTTCTATAGCTTCCATATATGGTATAGTTGTAGATGAACTGGTAAACAATGCTGACCCAGAGGATATAATAATTGTTGGGAAAAGAGGAGAACATTTCGAATTTAATCCGTTATTACTTGGTTCTACAGCTGAAGGTGTAACAAGAAAATCTAAATGTCCCGTTGTTATAACACCAAACGAATTTAGAGAAATAAAATCTATACTACTTGCTTTTGATGGAAGAGAAAAATCTGTCCATGGAGCTATCTATACAAACTATTTAGCTAAAAGTTTAGGTATAGAAAAAATAGAAGTTATATCAGTATTTAAAGATAAAGTAGAAGATGAACCATTAAAGGTTGAGTTTGAGAATAGACTTAAAAACATTTTAGAGGTACCTTTTGATTTTGTTGATAAGTATGGGTTACCAGAAGAGATGATTGAAAATTATATAACTGAGAATAAAGAGCGTTTAGACCTTGTTGTTATGGGTGCTTTTGGAGAAAGTTTAGTAAAAGAACTTATATTAGGAAGTACTACAAACTACATTATATCTAAATCACCTATTCCAGTACTACTTGTTAAGTAAGAGGTGTTGATGGAAAGAGATTTTGGTGGGTTTGAAGGAATATTAATTATAGGACTTGGTTTAATAGGGGGCTCTTTAGCGATAGCTTTAAAAAAAGAAGGTTTCCAAGGAAAAATTTATGGTTATGATTTAAACGAAAATAGAATAAATAAAGCATTAGAGTTAAAAGCTATAGATAGTGGTTATAGGGATTATAAAGATGTACCTTGGGAAAATGTTGATTTAGTTATTTTATCTACACCTGTAAGAACATTTGAAAGTATAGCAAAAGAGATTAAACCTTTTATAAAAGAATATACAATAATATCAGATGTTGGAAGTGTTAAAGGTGATTTAGTATTAAAACTTTACGAAATTTTAAAACCTCATCTATTTGTTGGTGTTCATCCAATAGCAGGTACAGAAAAAGAAGGTATAGAAAATGCAAAACCTGATTTATTCAAAAATACACGTCTTATTTTAACACCTATTGGAAACGATGTAGAAAAGATAAAAAAGGTTGAAAACCTTTGGAAAGATATTGGTTCCAAAACAGAAATTATGAATCCCCATTTACATGATATTGTATTTGCAAGTGTTTCCCATTTACCTCATGCTATCGCTTTTACATTGGTTGACAGTCTTATTGAGCTATCAAAAGAAACAAACATAGATTTATTTAAATATCCAGGGGCTGGATTTAAAGATTTTACACGTATTGCCGCAAGTTCTCCAACAGTTTGGAAAGATATATTCTTAGAAAATAAAGAAAATGTTTTATATACCATAGATATATTCATAAAGTCATTAGAGAAACTAAGAGAAAGCATAAAAAGAGAAGATGAAGAAAATATTATGAATATACTATCTGAAAGTAGAGAAAAGAGACTATCTCTTGAAAAATAACAAATTTTAAATAACTTGAATCCCACTAAAAAGTATATCAAAGGTGAGAAATAATGATTGTAGAAGTTTTAAAAGCAAAATATGAAGAGATAAAAGAAAAATGGGATAAACTTAAAGAAATTTTAAAGCCAGAAGCATTAGAAGAAGAGTCGAAAAATCTTGATAGCTTAATGTCAGACCCTAACTTTTGGAATGATACAAAAAAAGCAAAAGAGATTTCTTCAAAAAGAAACTACGTAGGTGAAAGATTAAGCGAAATTCTAAACTTACAGAAAAAAATAGATGATGTGTATGAATATATATCTATTTTAGAACTTGAAGAAGACGAAGAGTTGTATAAAGAGTTAGAAAAAGAGTTATCAAATATTGAAAAGGAAATTAGCAAGCTTGAAATAAGCAGACTTCTTTCTGATGAGATGGATTTTAAAAATGCTATTTTAACAGTTCAAGCAGGTTCTGGTGGTGTAGAAGCCTGTGATTGGACAGAGATGCTATTAAGAATGTATCTAAGATGGGCAGAAAAGAAAGGTTATCAAGTTGAGATAGTAGATTATCAGCCAGATGATGTAGCTGGGGTAAAAAGTGCAACTGTAATAATAAAAGGTCCTTATGCTTATGGATATTTAAAAGGTGAGCAAGGTGTCCACAGATTAGTTAGAATATCACCATTTGATGCAAACAAAAGAAGACACACATCTTTTTCCGCTGTATCTGTAATACCTGAGATAGACGAAGATATTAAGATAGAGATAAATGAAGATGAATTAAAAATAGATACATATAGAGCCAGTGGTGCAGGTGGTCAGCACGTAAACAAAACAGATAGTGCTGTAAGAATAACACATATACCAACAGGGATAGTTGTAGCATGTCAAAGTGAAAGGTCTCAATTACAAAATAAAATAAAAGCACTAAATATGCTAAAAGCAAAACTATACCAACTTGAACTGGAAAAAAGAAAAGAACTTGAAAAAGAACTTCAAGGTGAAAAAAAAGATATTACTTGGGGCAGCCAAATAAGATCTTATGTATTCCAACCGTACCAGCTTGTAAAAGATTTAAGGACAGGTTATGAAACAGGAAATATAGAAGCGGTAATGGATGGAGAAATTGACGATTTTATGGAAAGTTATTTAAAATGGAAAGCATTACATTGAACACTCCTATCTAAAAGTACAAGGATTTTTAACAGCTTAGATTAAACTAACTTTAATATTATAAATTATAATCTAACATAGTATCATCAATATCAGCAAATTTTAATCTATATTTGCATGATTTTTTCAATTTTTTTAGTAATAGATATTATTGTGTATATAAAAAATAAAATACAATATAAATCTTATTTAAAATAAATTAATTTTTTGCTTCTATGATGTATAAAAAACCTTGAAAAATAATGCTCTGATAAAAGTTATACTAATTTTAAAAAAGTAGTGTTTTATCAATAATTTAATAATCAAGTTGTTGTATTTCTTTGTTTTGATTAATCTAAAATTTGGAAATTGATTTAAATATATGTTGTAAATATTGATAATACTTGATATAAATATGTATAAAATTGCGTATAAATATCAATATTTAAAAATTTTTTGATATTTTGACTTCTAAATATCTCTGCTTTCTAATTGTTGATATTAAACGATTTGAAAGGATAAAATTTGTCAATTTTTGGTTAATAGTTGCTAACCTGAGGTTTCCGGAAAATATATTCAATTTGCAGACTTTTTAATACCTCTTGACAAATTGAAAATCAATGTTTATAATTATATATAGATTTGAGGTTTCTAATGGACCTGGTGGAGTTGAAAGGTATTAAATAAAGCAGACAATA
>JBBIPN010000006.1:0-32750 GCA_037442825.1 Sulfurihydrogenibium sp.
CTCCTGCTTTTAAATCTTTTATATCTTTAGCTTTCCTGATAAAAGTTAAATCATTTTCACCAGCTGTTTCTATACTTTTAATTCCCTTTATTTCAATATCTTCTTTAAAGTTTATAATACTACCATTAACAATTTTTGCAATCTCTCCTAACTTCATTTTTGCTTGTTATACTCCTTCAAAACTTCATCTGTTATGTCTATTTTTTTATCTGCATAAAGTACACCACTTAAAAGACCACCGTAAAATACTATATCTATATTCTTATTTTTTGCTACTTTAGCTGCTACACCTTTTATCTCTGATATCATTTTCTTTTCAGCTTCTGCTTTCATTTTAGCTAACTCTTCATTTGCTTGAGCTTCAAGGTTTTGTAACTGTCTTGCCAAATCTCTAAGTTCTTTTCTCTTTTCTTCTTTAACCTTATTGTTTAATGTTGGACTTTGAAGTTGCTTCTGTATGTTTTCAATCTTATCTTGTAATTCTTGAGCTTTTGTTTGATAGTATCTTAATTTTGACTCTAAATTTTGTTTATAATTTTTCCCTTTCTCTGAATTATTCATAACTTTATCAATCTCTACATAAGCAAATGTTGCTGCTTTAGAATAACTTAAAAATGCCAATAAAATTAAAAAAATAGATAAGAACTTTTTCAACTCACAAACCTCCTAAAATTATTAAAAGAATGTTCCTAAAGTAAATCCAAACCTTGAATCACTAACACCATCAGGTGGATTTAATACTTTACCATAGTAAATTTCAATTGGAGCAAATGGTGTAATTATTTTAAGCCCAGCACCTAATGAGTTGTACATATTAGAAAAAATATTTCCTTTATCAAAACCTTTACCTTGATCTAAAAAGACATATCCCCATAAAAATCTTTCTACTATAGGATGTGATAACTGATAATTTAAAATGATCTCTCTTTTTGCACCAGCTGGTTCTTTATTACTATCAATTGGACCTGCTCTACCCCACTCAAAACCTCTTAGTGTAAAATCCCCACCAACAAAGAAAAGCTGGTCAAGAGGAATCTCTTTAGATATTTTTTCTACAAAACCAAATGTACCTTTAATAGAGAATATAAAATCTGTGTAGAAAAATTTATCTGGGAATAACTTTGTTCCTGAAATAACAGCTTTATAGTAATCTCTTTTCCCCGTACCTACAGACAATGTTAATGATACATCACTACCTTGTGTAGGTAGAAGTGGATTATCTATAGTATTCCTATTTATAAACCAATATGTAGAATATAAGTTATATTTACCTGCTTGCTTTTTTATGTAATCTGAAGCTGTGCTTTGTATATCCTTATATTCGCCTTTTTCCAACGTTAAACCTACACCTGTAGTCCAAAAATCTTTAAACTGATATGAAATGGTTGGAGAAAATCCTGTTTTTGTAGCAATGAACGAAGTATAATCTATATAGTTATCATAGAGATTTAATCCCAAATCAAGCGGTTTGTAAAACGCCCATCTATGTAAGTAAGAAAGAGAATTATTTCTGTACTTAGAACCTATAGATAATGATAGTCCAGCTGTATCCCCTGTACCTAAAAAATTACCTTTTTTAATAGATGCAAAGAAAGATAAACCTGTTAACTGACTATAACCAGCACCAATAGACATCTGACCAGTAAACCTTTCTGCTACTTTTACATCAACATTCATCTCATTTTCAGACTTAACTTGAGGGTCAAATCCAATCATATCGTAGTATCCAAGTTTATAAAGCTTAGCTTGGGATTTATAAAGAGTATCTTTTTTAAATACATCTCCTGGAGCAAAGAAGAGCTCTCTTCTTATTGTTGAATCTCTGGATTCATAATTTCCAGAAATATCTACTTTATCTACATAGAAAATATTACTTTTATTTATATTAAATACTAAATCTACTTCTTTTTTATCTTTGTTAACAATCTTATTAACTTCTACATTTGCAAATATATATCCAAGGTCATTATACTTTTCCATAATATTTTTCTTTATAAATTCAACCTTTTCACCATCATAGTATTCACCTACATTTATCTTTTTCTTTTTTGTAACTTCCAACAACTCTTTACTTGTATAAAGATCATTATTTTCAACTTTCACAGAAGAAACTTTATATCTATCACCTTCTTTTACTTTTATTACAATTTTATATCTTTTACCATCTATTAAGTCTATCTCTGGTTGAGATATTTCAACATCAAAAAATCCTTTACTTATATAAAACTCTTTTACTTTATCTATGTCTTCATATAGTGTTTCCTTTACAAGTCTTGGTCTAAACTTTAACTTAAATATATTTCTTTCTGATGTCTCCATTACAGAAAGTATCTCTTTTGTTTTTATGTTTTTGTTACCAACAATTTCAATTTTATCAACGTAAGCTTGAGATCCTTCTTCTATTTTAAAAACTAACGTGTTTCCTTTATAATGATATTTTGCTTTTACACTATAGTAACCTTTTTTTTCATAAGCTTTTTCTAATCTTTTTATCATTTGACCAATTTCATCGTTAGATAAAACTCTTCCGAGACCTTTCTTTATAGATGAAAGTTTCTCATTTAGTTCTGGACCTAAAGGAGAAAAAGGCAATCCTTTACCTGTTTCAAACTTCTCTTCTAAAGAAATACCTATCTCTTTTAATAAATCTTCCCTTGAAAATGCCTTATTTCCTTCAAACTCTATCCTTTGGACAACTGGAAGTTCTCTAAAAACAAACGTTATATCTATTCCATTCTCAGTAAATCGTGTATATGTCTCAACATTAGCAAAGTATCCTAACTTATAAAGGTCTCTTATAGTATTTTCTATTGTGTCCCTTGTAACTACTGCACCATTACCAAAAGGGATAAGAGGTTTAATAATCTCTTCATTAAAATACTTTAATCCTCTTATCTCTATTTTTCCTATTCTATATACTTTAGAAACTTCCTCTGAAATTGTTCCTGTTTTTATTTCTGATGTTTGATTTTCTTGGGCTGTAGATTTTTGAGAAGAGAAGAGAATAGCTGCAGCCAGCGATATGGCTGCAACTTTATTTATGCCATTTGAAACTCTTTCTTTTTCCTGCCTCTTCTTATTACTTTTATAGGTTTCAACATTACCTTTCCATCTTCCATGGTTACTTCCACAGTCTGTCCAGGCTGTATTTTCCCAGCTAATATCTCTTCTGCTAACAGATCTTCTACTTGAGATTGTAAAGATCTCTTTATGCTTCTTGCACCATATTCTGGTTTGAACTCTTTCTCTATCAAGTACTCCACAAAGGAAGGGTTTAATTTTACTTTTATTTGCCATTCTTTTAACCTTTCATTTATTTCTTTAATTTGTATATCTATTATACCTTGAATTACAGATTTGTCTAAAGGTTTGAAAACTATTATTTCATCAAGCCTATTTATAAACTCTGGGTTAAATGCTTTTCTAACTTGATCTAAAACGTTCTTCTTTAAATCTTGATAATCTAAGAGGGATGATCTTGTTTCAAATCCCATTTTACCACTGTCAAGTATCAACTTAGCTCCAAGGTTAGAAGTCATAATTATTATTGTATTACTAAAATCAACAACTCTACCAAGAGAATCTGTTAATCTTCCATCATCAAATATTTGTAAAAATATATTAAATACATCTGGATGAGCTTTTTCTATTTCATCAAATAGTATTACAGAGTAAGGCTTTCTTCTTACAGCTTCTGTAAGTTGTCCACCTTCTTCATATCCTACATATCCTGGAGGTGCACCTATCAATCTTGAAACTGTATGTTTTTCCATATATTCACTCATATCAAATCTAATTAAAGCATCTTCTTTTCCAAATAAGTATTCAGCTAAAGCTTTTGCTGTTTCTGTTTTACCTACACCTGTTGGTCCTAAGAATAAGAAAACACCAATAGGTCTATGTCTACCTTTTAGTCCAACACTATTTCTTCTGATAGCTTTTGCTATTGCACTTATAGCTTCATTTTGGTCTACAACACGCTTATGTAATTCCTCTTCTATATGTAAAAGTTTTTCTTTATTTGATTCTGTAAGTCTTGCTATAGGTATTCCAGTCCATCTTGCAATTACTTCAGCTATATCTTTTTCTGTAACTTTTGGTTTACTTTCTTTCATCTCTTCTTTCCATTTCAATTTTAATGTCTCAAGTTTTGCTCTTAATTTTACTTCCTCATCTCTTAACTTGGCTGCTCTATCAAAATCTTCTTTCTTAATACTTTCTGTTTTTTTATCTTCAATATCTTTTATCTTTTCTTCAAGTTTTTTTAAGTTTTCTGGTAGTTGTAATTCTCTTAATCTTACTAATGCACCAGCTTCATCTAATAAGTCGATAGCTTTATCTGGAAGTTGCCTGTCAGATATGTACCTTACTGAAAAATCTACAGCTTTTTCTATAGCATCTTTTGTAAACTCAACATTATGAAACTCTTCAAATTTATGTTTTAAACCTTCAAGTATTAAAATAGTATTTTCAGGTGATGGTGGATCAACGATTACAGGTTGGAATCTTCTTTCTAAAGCACCATCTTTTTCTATATACTTTCTGTATTCATCTAAGGTCGTAGCACCTATTACCTGTATCTCTCCCCTTGCTAAAGCTGGTTTTAACATATTAGACGCATCCAATGAACCTTCTGCTGAACCAGCTCCTACAATAGTATGTAACTCATCTATAAATAAAATTACAGAAGGATTTTTTTCTAACTCTTTTAGTATTGTTTTTAATCTTTCTTCAAACTGACCTCTATACTTTGTCCCAGCAACTAAAGATGCAAAGTCAAGAGCTACAACTCTTTTATTTAAAAGTGTCTCTGGTACTTCCTTGTTTACAATTCTTTGAGCTAAACCTTCTACAATTGCTGTTTTACCTACACCAGGTTCTCCGAGTAATACTGGATTATTTTTTCTTCTTCTTGATAGAATTTGTATAACTCTATCTATTTCTCTATCTCTACCTATTACTGGATCTAATTTTCCTTCTTTTGCAAGAGCTGTTAAATCTCTTCCATATCTATCAAGATTTGGTGTTGGTATCTGTTTTGTTTGCTCCTGTGGCGGTATCTCCCCAAGTAAAGACAATACTTCTCTTCTTATTGAGTACTCATCTATTCCAAAATTCCTTAAAATTCTACCACCTAAGCCAGACTTTTCTCTTGCTATACCTATTAAAAGATGTTCTGGACCTACAAACTGGTGATGAAGTATCCTTGCTTCTTCTACTGCATACTCAAGAACTCTTTTTGCATCAGGAGAAAATAGTATCTCTCCAGAATGTGTCCCCCTTGGAATCTGAGATATTAGTGTCTTCTTAACCTTATCTGGAGATAAGCCAAACTTTGATAACACTAAAACAACCATATCATCTTCTTCAATCAACGATAATAGAAGATGTTCACTTCCAAGGTAGTTATTTTTATATTTTAATGCATACTCTCTTGCATTTAGTATTACTTTCCTTGCTTTTTCTGTAAATTTTTCAAACATAGCTTTTTACCTCATGTTTATTTTGACAATAAAATTTATTCCTTTTTATATTTTTTCAATTTTTTCTATTAAACCATCTCTTAAAAAGTAAATATAATTACAATATTTTGCTATTTCAATATCATGTGTTGCGATGATTACAGTCATATCATACTTTTGATTTAGCTTCTTAAATAACATTATAACATTTTTGGCATTTTCTGAATCTAAATTTCCAGTTGGTTCATCTGCGATTAATATTTTCGGATTATTAATAATAGCCCTTCCGATAGCTACTCTTTGTTGTTCTCCACCAGATAGTTCAGAAGGTAGATGATTTATTCTATCTTTTAATCCTAATAAGGTTAAAGTTTCTATAACTTTATCTTTAAAATCTTTTTTATTTGCAATTTGTAGTGGCATAGCTACATTTTCAAAAGCAGTAAACTCTGGCAAAAGATAATGAAACTGGAATACAAAACCTATATTTTCATTTCTAAATTTTGATAATTTTTCATCATCAAACTTATTTATGTTTTCACCATCTATAAAAATATCACCTTCAGTAGGATAATCAATACCACCAATAATATGCAAAAGTGTACTTTTCCCAGAACCAGATGGTCCCATTATAGCAACCATATCACCTTTTTTTATCTCTAAATCAATACCTTTTAATGCCACAACAGTTTCACCATCAGTTTTATATACCTTTTTTAAAAATTTAGATTTAATAGCTAAATCATTCATATCTTAAAACCTCTGCAGGTATCTCTTTTGAAGCAGATATAGCTGGAAAGATTGAAGAGAGGAAACATATTAACATTGATGAAAAGATTATTGTTATAACCTCTAAAAATCCTATTTTCATAGGAAGATATTCTATAAGGTATACTTCTGGATTTAGTTTAACTAAATGGAACGTATCACCAATATAAACTACTAAAAGACCTAATATAGTTCCTGATGTGGTACCAATTAAACCTATGATTAAACCTTGTATTAAAAATATCTTTAATATAAATTTTCTATTGGCTCCAATAGTTTTTAAAATGGCTATCTCTTTTCTTTTTTCTCTACTTTTCGTTGCTATTAAGCTTGATATATTAAATGAAGCTACAACTACAATTAAAGCAATAACAATAAACATTGCAAACTTTTCAAGTTGTAAAGCTTGAAATAAACTTTTATTCATATCAATCCAAGATTTTATTATAAAAGGAAAATCTATATATTTTTCTACCTTAGATTTAACTAAATCTGGATTTAAAGGATATTTTATCTTAAGTTGAATACCTGTTATTGTATCTGACATACCAAAAAAGCTTTTTGCAAAATCTAAATCCATAGCAATAAATGTAGAATCATACTCATATATACCAAATTCTACTATACCTACTACCTTTACTTCTACCATTTTTGGTAAAAAACCTATTGCAGTTTTTCTACCAATTGGTGTTAATAGATTAAAACTATCTCCTACCCATACACCAAGAGCTAAAGCTAAATCTTTACCTATTATCACGTTATTTTCTTCTAAATCATACTTTCCTACCATTAACTTTTTATCTAAAGCCATAAAATATTTATCTTTAACTGAATCTATACCTCTTACATAAACAGGAATCATATTTGATTTATAGTTTGCAATTCCTTGAGAGTATATAAAAGGTTGATAATCTAAAACATCGGAAATATTTTTTAACTTTTTTTCTATATCATTGTAATCTTGTGTATTAAAACTGTTATCAATTTTCAATATCATTATATGTGGAGCAGTTTCTAATAATTTTGTCTTTATTCCATACATAAAACCACTCATAACAGCCATTGTAATAATTAAAGCTGACACACCAAGTGTTATACCAATTATTGATATGATTGACATAAAAGATAATAACCTTGATTTAGTATGGAAAAGATACTTT
Organism: Sulfurihydrogenibium sp.; assembly: GCA_037442825.1. GTDB lineage: Bacteria > Aquificota > Aquificia > Aquificales > Hydrogenothermaceae > Sulfurihydrogenibium. The sequence continues at coordinate 7,391 of JBBIPN010000006.1, forward strand.
AAAGCGATTTTAAAATAAAGTGGCATTACTCTCCTTAGTGTAAAATATTTAAGTAAAATTATATCATAGGAGAGGTTTATGATAATAGGAACACCTTTATCTTCAAATACAACAAAAATATTGCTTCTTGGTAGCGGAGAACTTGGAAAGGAATTTGTTATAGAAGCTTTAAGATTAGGATTAGAAGTTATTGCTGTTGATAGCTATCAAAATGCACCTGCTATGCAAGTAGCACAAAGAAGTTATGTAATAGATATGAAAAATGGACAATTTATAAAAGATATTGTATACAGAGAAAAACCAGATTTTATCGTTCCAGAGATTGAAGCTATAGATACAGATGCATTAATAGATTTAGAAAGAGAAGGATTTAATGTTGTACCATGTGCAAATGCAGTTAAACACACAATGAATAGAATTAGTATAAGAAGACTTGCAGCTGAAAAAGTTGGTTTAAAAACATCAAAATATGCATTTGCTTCAGATATAGATACATATAGAGAAAAAGTTAAAGAAATAGGTATTCCTTGTGTAGTAAAACCTATAATGAGCTCTTCTGGAAAAGGTCAATCTGTAGTAAGAAGTTTTGAAGAGATTGATAGAGCTTGGTATTATGCCCAAGAAAACGCAAGAGGTAAATCTGGAGAAGTTATTATAGAAGAGTTCATAAACTTTGATTATGAGATTACTTTATTAACTGTAAGAACAAAAAATAAAGGTACATTATTCTGTGAACCTATTGGGCATATACAAGTTGATGGAGATTATTGGGAAAGTTGGCAACCTCATCCTATGTCAGAAAAAGCTTTAGAAAAAGCAAAAGAGATAGCTTATAAAATTACAGAAGAACTTGGTGGGTATGGAATTTTTGGTTGCGAAATGTTTGTAAAAGGTGACGAAGTTTGGTTTAATGAAATCTCACCACGACCTCATGATACTGGAATGGTAACTTTAATATCTCAAAATATGTCAGAATTTGAAATACACTTAAGAGCTATTTTAGGTTTACCAATAAATATAAAACTTTTATCATCATCTGCTTCTTACTGCTTCCATGCATCTGATTACGGAGTGGCACCAAAATATAAAGGTTTAGAAGAAGCATTATCTATAGAAGACACAAAAATTAGAATATTTGGAAAACCAAACACAAGACCTAAAAGAAGAATGGGCGTAGCACTTGCAGCAGGTAATGATATAAACGAAGCAAGGAAAAAAGCAAAACAAGCTGCACAACGTATAAAAATTTTAGTTGATAAATTATAAAAAAAGTTGTATTATTAAATATGTTATTATTGTTAAAAATGGAGGAAAAAGATGAAAAAATTATCAGTAATGGCATTGTCAACGCTGTTATCAGCTTCACTTATTTTAAGTTGTCAAAAGAAAGAAGAAACATCTACTGAAACTGAGCAATCACAACAAGAAACCATATCACAGCCAACCCAACAACCAGAGCAACAACAAACTCAGCAGGAAACAGTTCAACAACCAGAGCAAAAACTTGTACAAAAAGAAGAACAACCAGTTCAACAGCAACAACCAGCTGAAAAACAGTTAGCAAATAAAACAACCGAAACAAAAGCAGCTGAAAGTAAAAAAGTAGAGGAGAAAAAATCAGAAGAAAAAACTGTAGCAAAAGTTGATGGAGAATCTATTTTTAAATCAAAAGGATGTACAGCATGTCACCAAGCAGCTGCTGATACAGTCGGACCTTCTTTGAAAAAGATAGCTGCTACCTATTCAGGAAAGAAAGAAGATTTAGTTAAGTTCTTAAGTGGAGAAGGAAAAGCTATAGTTGACCCAGCAAAAGAAGCTATAATGAAACCACAACTTGAAGTTACTAAAAAGTTAAGTAAAGAAGAAAAAGAAGCTTTAGCAGATTTTATTTTAAAACATTAATTAAATTTGGAGGTGTGTTGTCATGGAGATGACTTTTGGTGGTATTCCAAGCGCTGAAGTAATATTATTAGCTTTAATGTTGACTCAGCTTGTATTTTTGTGGGGTTCAATAATGTATAAAATGGGGACAAAAGAAGAAAAATAATTGAAAAAAAACTCATTTAAAAGGCTGAAAATCTATATTCAGCCTTAACCTTTAAAAAAATTAGAAAGGAGATTTTATGGAGAAGAGAGCCTATGCTTTTGTTATTCCTGGATTTTTTATTACATCTGAAGATCCAAATACCATCTTCAAAGAAGATGTAACTGCTGAAGATATGGAAGAGATAGAAAATCTTTTAAAGGAAAAGTTATTTAAAGAAGGTGTAGATGTAGCAATAGCCCCTTCTATAGTACCACCCCATCAAGCAAATGAAGTTTTAAATGAATTTTCAAATGTTATATTTGGAACTGGAGAAAATAATGGTTAATATAGCCATATCAGGTATTATGGGGAGAATGGGTAAAAAGATAGCAGAACTTGCTTCTGAAGATAGTAATTTAAATATTGTTGCTGGTATAGAAAATCCAGATTGTGCCCATTTACATAATACTGTAGGAGAAATAATATCTAAAAATATAGAGGCTCCAATAACGTCAGACATATCAAAAGTCATTGAAAATTTTGATGTACTTATAGAGTTTGCAAACAACACAGAAGCTGTTTTAGGTCATCTTAGGATACTTGCTGCAGATGAAAATAAAAAAGCAGCTGTGATAGGTACAACAGGTTTTTCTCAAAACCAAATAAAAGAAATAGAAGATCTTTCAAAAGATATACCTATAGTTTTAGCACCAAATATGAGTATAGGTGTAAACCTTTTGTTTAAATTGGTAGAAAAAGCAGCAAAAGTTTTAAAAGATAAAGGTTTTGATATTGAAGTTATTGAGATACATCATAGATTCAAAAAAGATGCACCTTCTGGTACTGCAGTTAAAATTGTTGATATCCTAAAAAAAGAAACAGATATTGAAAAAGTAGTTTATGGAAGAGAAGGTTTAACAGGGGAAAGAGATATTAAAGAAATCGGTGTTTTTGCTCTTAGAGGTGGTGATGTTGTTGGAGAACACACTGTAATATTTGCAAGTTTTGGGGAAAGAATAGAACTTACACACAGAGCAACATCGAGAGACATTTTTGCTAAAGGAGCTTTAGAAGCTGCAAAATGGATAGCTGATAAACCGGCTGGTCTATACAATATGCAAGATGTTTTAAATCTAAATGAGTAATAATGTAAATAAAACATTTTCCTTTTTAACTATAGGATTACATTTAGTTTCTGGTATAATTGTAGGTGTTGCTATAGGGTATTTTCTTGATAAATTTTTCGGAACATCTCCTTACTTAACGTTAATATTTTTCTTTTTAGGTCTTCTTGCAGGCTTTAAAAATATGTATGTAGATGCTAAAAAATATATAGAAAGTCAGGAAGAGAGTAAAAAGAAATAAAACATTCTTTTTCTTTATCTTTTTTTTCAAAATTTTTATTCATTACACAAAACCATTGATTTTAAAGAAAAATAACTTATTAATTAGTATTGATAAAAAACTTTAAAAGGAGGATTTAAGATGAACTTTGAAAAGTATGTAGAAAAAGGAAACATCTTTTTGAAAGAACTTGCTGAAGAACTTGGTATTCCAGAAGATAAAGAAAGAGCAGGAAGAATACTTAGAACTGTTTTACATACTCTTAGAAGAAGGTTAACATTAGAAGAATCTTTCGATTTAATATCTCAACTTCCAATGTGTATAAAAGCAATATATGTTGATGGTTGGAAACCTTCACCATTTCCAGATAAAACTATAAAAACAGCAGAAGATTTTATAAATGAAGTTTTAGAAGAAGATAAAAGATCTGCTGGAAAAGATTTTGGAAATGAAGAACATGCAAAACAAGTTATAAAAGCAGTTTTTAGAGTTATAAAGGGACATGTTTCTGATGGTGAAATCCAAGATATAAAAGGAGATTTACCAAAAAGTTTAAAAACTTTATTTGAAGATTGATTATATATTATTATCTTTTTCTATATTTTTCTTTTCATACTTTTTAGCTCTTTCGTCTTGCTGTTGATGTTTTTTAACAAATTTAAAGATATAAACTAAGATAATAATAGCTATTGTCCATCCAATGAAATGTACTATACCTTGCATTGCAGTGTAATTGTGAGCAAGATTAACTATTCCTTGATACGGTTCCATATATTCACCTCATATTTAAGACTTTCATATCTCGAAATGACTTCAATCATAGTATAATTAAATATATAGTTTATTATATCATAACTAAAAAGGAGGTTTATATGGCACTTCAAGGAATAGTAGATACCTTAAAAAAAGCAACATTAGAAGAAATAGGTATTAGTTTTTCATTAGCAGATTTAATGAAAGATTTAAAAGTAGAAGGTGATAATGTATATATACTAATATTCTCTCCAAGTGAAAAATACCATGACTATTTAAAAGAAAAAGTAAGAAATACCCTTGGTTCTATTGGAGCTAAAGATATAACTGTGGAGTTTACAGATAAACCACCTGTCAGTAAACAACCACCGACACCACCTCCTCAACCACAGAATCCATTTGAAACAAGGAGAAGAATACCTAACGTTAAAAACGTTATAGCAGTAGCTTCAGGTAAAGGTGGCGTTGGAAAATCTACTGTTGCAGTTAATTTAGCATCTGCACTCAAAAAACTTGGATACAACGTAGGATATTTAGATGCTGATATGTATGGTCCAAGTGGTCCAACCATGTTTGGTGCTAAAGATAAGAAAGTAATGGCAAGGCAAACACCAGAAGGAGATAAAATCATAGCACCAGAAGCACATGGTGTTAAAGTTATGTCTATAGGTTTCTTACTTCCTTCAGAAGATACACCAGTTATATGGAGAGGACCTGTTTTATTTAAAGCGTTAACACAGTTTCTATTTGACATTGATTGGGGTGAAAAACCTTTAGATTTCTTAGTTATAGATTTACCACCAGGAACAGGAGATGTTCAGATTACATTAGGTCAAACTGCTGAGATTGATGGAGCTGTAATTGTAACTACACCACAAGACGTTGCACTTATTGACGTTAAAAAAGGAATACAGATGTTTAACGAAGTCAAGATTCCTATTTTAGGTGTAGTTGAAAATATGAGTTACTTCGTTTGTCCTGATAGTGGGAAAATATATGAAATATTTGGAAAAAGTAAAACAGAAGAAGTTGCAAAAAGTTATGGAACAGGTCTTTTAGGTAAAATACCTATTGAACCAAAGGTAGCAGAGTTTTCAGATTTAGGTATTCCAATTGTATTTGCAAAGGAAGACTCTCAGTCTACACAAGAATTTATAAATATAGCAAGAAAAATTGCAGAGAAATTAAAAGCTTAGGAGGTTACTATGAATAAAAGGATATATGTAGACCATTTAGCAACTACACCAGTATGTGATGAAGCAATAGAAGCTATGATGCCATATTTAAAAGAAAAGTTTGGTAATCCAACATCATTACATGAAATGGGAATAGAAGCAAAGAAAGCAATAAATAGAGCAAGAGAGCAAGTTGGAGAACTTTTAAACATTTCTAAACCTGAAGAAATTGTTTTTACATCTGGAGCGATAGAAGCAAATAACCTTGCTATTAAAGGTTATGCAAAAGCACCAGGTAGAAGAGGAAAACATATTGTAGTTTCAGCAATAGAACATCACTCTATTTTACACTCCTGTAAAACACTCGAAAAGGAAGGCTTTGAGATTACAGAAGTCCAACCTGACGAATATGGAATTATAAGTCCAGAAAAACTTGCTGAAGCTGTCAGAGATGATACCATACTTGTATCTGTAGGGTTTGCAAACAGGGAAATAGGTACAATTCAAGATATGCCAGCATTAGTAGCTGCTGTAAAAGAGAAAAACCCAAGGGTAGTTTTCCATTCAGATATAGCTGCTGCTGTTGGACATATGCCTGTAGATGTTGAAGGATGGGGTCTTGATATGGCATCCTTCACAGGTCATTACTTCTATGCACCTAAAGGTGTTGGTGGTTTGTATATTAAAAAAGGCATCAGAATAAAACCACTTATAGAAGGTGGAATACAAGAAGGTGGTAGAAGAGCAGGTACAGAAAACGTACCTGGCATTGTAGGAATGGGAGCTGCAGCAGAACTTGCAATAAAAGAAATGGATGATAGAGTAAACAGATTGAAGTACCTTAGAGATAAACTAAAAAAAGGAATTGAAGAAAGGATACCTTACATAAAATTTACAGGACATCCAGAAAAAAGATTACCAAACCATCTATCTTTAATTGTTATGTATATAGAAGGTGAAGCAATGTTACTTATGCTAAATATAAAGAAAACCTACACAGCTTCAGGTTCTGCTTGTGTATCTTACGCTTTAAAACAATCTCACGTTTTAGCAGCTATAGGTGTTGAGAAAGAAGCATCAAACGGTTCTATCGTATTTTCTTTAGGTAGAGACAACACTAAAGAAGATATAGATTATATAATAGAAGAATATCCAAAAGTAATAGCAAGATTAAGGGAGATTTCTCCATTTAACCCAGAAAACTGGGAAGAGTTTACAAAGAAAGCATCAAAATTTAAATAAGTGATATTAATCATTGGAATGAAAATTTTAAAGGAATATTTTAAAGTAAACTAAATCAGGAGGTTTTTGAAATGTTTGAGTATACAGAAAAAGTTATGGATCACTTTATGAATCCAAGGAACCTTGGAGAAATACCAAATCCAGATGGTTATGGTCAATGTGGAAATCCATCTTGTGGTGACGCTATGTTATTTACAATAAAAGTAGATAAAGATACTGATATAATCACAGATGTTAAATTTAAAACATTTGGTTGTGGTTCAGCTATAGCAGTGTCATCAGTATTAACAGAGATGGTAAAAGGTAACTCTATAAATTATGCTTTAAATCTTACATACAAAGAGATATTTGAAGAGTTAGGTGGATTACCACCACAAAAGATTCATTGTACAAACTTAGGACTTGAGACCTTACACGTTGCTATAAAAGACTATCTATTAAAACAAGGAAGAGTTGAAGAAGCAAATAAAATTCCTGACTGTATAGAAGAAGATCACGAAGAAGAAACCATATCTTTAGAACATATAGGATAATGAAAAGAAAAGCTGTAGCACTTTACTCAGGAGGGCTTGATAGTACTTTAGCTATCAAGCTTATCCAAAATCAAGGAATAGATGTTTTAGCTATTCATTTCTATACAGGATTTTGTATAACAGAAACAAAAAGAAGAAGAGGAGAAAAAAAAGAAGACGGTACATACTATATGAACCCAGCTTTAAAGTATGCTGCAAAGTATGGATTTAAATTAGAAATAGTAGATATATCAGAAGGTTATATGGATGTTATTCTAAACCCTAAGTACGGTTATGGTGCAAATATAAATCCATGTATAGATTGTAGAATATACATGCTTAAAAAAGCAAAAGAGATAATGAAAGAAATTGGAGCCGACTTTGTAATTTCTGGAGAAGTCTTAGGTCAGAGACCAAAAAGTCAAAAATCTTTTCCTATGAAAATAATAGAAAAAGATTCTGGATTGGAAGGTTTGATACTAAGACCTCTTTCTGCAAAAAAACTACCACCAACAATTCCAGAAATTAAAAAGTGGGTTGATAGAGAAAAACTTGAAGGAATAGTAGGAAGAAGTAGAAAAAGACAAATTCAACTTGCAAAAGAGCTTGGTATAGAAGAATATGAATCTCCAGGAGGCGGTTGTTGTTATCTTACTGATGAAAATTATGCTTTTAAATACAAAGAAACATTAGAAAGGGAACATAAGATAACGTACGATGACTTAGTTTTATTTACAGTTGGAAGACATTTTAGATTAGATTCTGGAACAAAAGTTATAGTATCAAGAAATGAAGGAGAAAATAACTTTCTATCAGGGTTTAAGAAAAAATATCATTTCTTTGAACCAGTTGGTAAAGGACCAGTAGCAATAATAAAAACTTTAGAAGATTCCTACTTAGATGAAGATGATAAACAGATTATAGCCAATATAATAGCAAGATATTCTAAAACAGACAATGGAAAAATTGATGTAAAATATTATTATGTGGATAATGTTGAAACGTTGGTAGGTTTTCAAATAGAAGATGAAATTTTAAATGAATGGAGGATATCACAATGGAAATCAAAGCAGACATAGTACACGATGCAACGGGAACATACTGCCCAATACCAATAACAGAGCTTGCAAAGGTAGCAAAGAAAGCAGAAAAAGGACAAATAATAGAACTTTTAGCAGATGATGAGGGTGCTATTCAGGATGTACCAGCATGGTGCCAAACAACTGGGAATGAATATTTAGGTTATAAAGAAGAAGATGGAGTTTATCACTTTTACGTTAGGAAGGTATAATGAAGTTGACAGTAGAAAGTAAAATATCAGATATATTTAAAGAGCTTCCTAAAATTGAGGAAATTTTGAAACCACATTTAAAATATTTTTACGACGAAAGACTTGATAAAATTATTTTTAAAAAAATTAGTCTATTAGGTGCATTAAAATTGATAAATATTTCTCAAGAAGATAGAGAAAAAATTATTCAAGAGTTTTATAAGATCGTGAATAAACATTAGGAGTCAAAAATGGTAGATTTAGATAGGGAACAAGAAGTTAGAGTAATTTTAGAAAAAATCAGACCAGCACTTTTAGAAGATGCTGGCAATATAGATCTTGTTAAAGTTGAAGGAGATGAGGTTTTTTTAAAACTTTATGGAACCTGTCAAACCTGTCCTGTTGCTGATATGACAATGAAAAACCTTGTAATTTACACAATAAAAGAATCTTTACCTTGGGTTAAAGCAGTAAACATAGGAGAAGAAAAATATCAGATAACATGATAATTAACGGAGAAACAAAAGTATACGGAATTTTTGGTTATCCAGTAAAACACTCAAAATCTCCTTTATTTCAAACAGAAGCATTTAAACATTGTGAAATAAATGCGGTTTACGTTCCATTTGAAGTTAAACCAGAAAATATTCAAAAAGCTGTTGAATCGGTAAAAGCATTAAATATTCAAGGTATAAATATAACAGTGCCCCATAAAGAATCTGTTATTCCTTATTTAAATGAGCTATCAGAAGAAGTAAAGATAATAAAAGCTGTAAACACAATAAAAAATGTAGATGGATATTTAATTGGTTATAACACAGATTGGTATGGTTTTATAGAAGGTTTAAAAGAAATTTTCCCAAACATTTCTGGTAAGAGAGTTTTAGTTATAGGAGCTGGTGGAAGTACAAGAGCTGTCATTTATGGTTTATTAAATGAAGGTGTAGGAAAGGTTTACATTGCAAATAGAACTATTAATAAAGCACAACAGATAATAGAAGATTTTTCGGAAGTTTATAGAATAGCTAAAATGATTTTGAAATCCATAAGTTTAAAGGATATTGAAAATATCATTGATGAAGTAGACTTAATTGTCAATACTACTTCAGTTGGTTTGGTGGAAGATGATTTACCTATATTTAACTATGATATACTAAAACAAAAACATACAGTTGTTGATATTATATACAAAGAAACACCATTACTAAAAAAAGCAAAAGAAAAAAATCTAAAATATCAAAATGGTTATCCTATGCTTATATACCAAGGTGCTAAATCTTTTGAAATATGGACAGGACAAAAAGCACCTATAAATGTAATCAAAAAAGTTTTAGGTATTGAAAAATAAATTTTTTAGTGTATAATAGATACAAGAATATAAAAAGAGGAAAAAAGTCCTCACAAATCCCATTAGATTCAAATCTAATGACAGTCTGAAGATTCTTTTCCTCTTTAAAAATAAAATTTTTTAAGGAGGCATTTTTATGTCAAATCATCAAAAAACATTTAGAGATTTAAACATTTCTAAGGAAACTTTAAAATCTCTTGAAGATTTAGGTTATTTAAAACCAACAGAAATTCAAGAGAAAGCAATCCCATTAGTTATGGAAGGAAAAGATTTAGTAGCACAAGCACAAACTGGTACTGGAAAAACAGCTGCATTTGGAATACCAATAGTTGAAAAAGTAAATCCTAAACAAAGAAAAATCCAAGCTCTTATTTTAGTTCCTACAAGAGAGTTGGCTATACAAGTAGCAAAAGAGATTAGAGACATTGGAAAAAATAAAAAAGTTTATACATTAGCTGTGTATGGCGGTAAATCTATACAACATCAAATAAACTTTTTAAGGAAAGGTAGTGATGTTGTTGTAGTAGGAACACCTGGTAGAGTAAAAGATCTATTAGAAAGAGGACATTTAAAATTAGATAATGTAAAAATGTTTGTTCTTGATGAAGCAGATAGAATGTTAGAAATGGGATTTATTGAAGATATTGAAGATATAATGTCATATTTACCTGAAAATCAACAAAATTTACTATTTTCTGCTACTATGCCAAAAGAAATTTTAGATTTAGCACAAGAATTTTTAAATCCTGATTATAATACTATTAAAGTAAAACCAGATGAAGTTACTGTTGAAAAGATAAAACAGGTAATCTATAGAGTTAATATGAGAGATAAGTATAAAAAATTAACAGAAGTTTTATTTCACGAAGAAGAATCAGATAAGATAATAATCTTCACTCAAACAAAATTAGAAGCTGATGACCTTGCAAATCAACTTAAAGATGAAGGATTTAGTGTAAGTGCGATACACGGTGATTTTTCACAAAAGAAAAGAGAAACTGTTTTAAACAACTTTAGAACAGGTAAATTAAAAGTATTAGTTGCTACAGATGTTGCGGCAAGGGGATTGGATATTAAAGGTGTTAGCCTTGTTATCAATTATGGTTTACCAAGAGATACAGAAAGTTATATACATAGAATTGGAAGAACTGGTAGAGCTGGCAGAGAAGGAACTGCAATATCTATTATGACACCATCAGAAGATAAACAACTTTTAAACATCCAAAGAAAGACAAAAGCTAATATAGAATTTATCAATCAAGTTGAAGAAAAAGTCCATACCGAAAGAAAGCAGACAAGAAGAAGATTTTTAAAAAGAAGTTAATATAAAAAATCCCCTATTTTTTAGGGGACTTTATAAAATATGAGAGTTGCTACCATAGCAATAGAGATACTATATAAAAAAGCCAGATTAAATCCATAATTTCCCTAAATAAAATCCATTAATATATTAGTTGGAAACAATATTAACCTACTAAAGCGTGATATAAAAGCTCTCATATCTCCATCTGTAAAACCAAACTAAATCTAGATTTTTATTAAAAACAAATGTTGTACATAATAAAGTCAAAAAATATAATATTTTCCCTTTTAAATTTATCAAATAATACACCAGCAGAATAACTCCAAAGAAAGTAAGAGATATTAAAAAGAAGCCAAATCTTTTGCCCTTAAGATCGAATAAGATATAAAAAAATCATTGTAATTTTTAATCTCTTTTTTCTCCTTTACTCCAAATATAATAAAATAGCTAAAAATACTGGGATAAAAGAAAAAAGTGATTAAAGGATCTATTACTACTCCTAAGGTATCCCTGAAATCCATTATTAATACATCTCTTGACCCAGTTCTTATACCTTTACCAAATCTATCTAAAAATACATGCCATTTTGTATATTGATAGAAAAAGTAAACCTTTAGATAAAGCCGAAATAAAATATCTAGCAAAAACTAAACTTTTCCCTTGATTTAATTTGTCAGAAAAAATACCAACTTACTGTAGACTCTGAAAAAGCTTCAATAAATCCTATAAATAATAGTTGATCTTTTATGTTAAAAACAATTTATGTTATCTCCGTTGAAATATCCCTTAATAGACTAACAAAAGCAGGGAAAATGATATTTCTATTTAAAACTGTTACTTTTCATTTAAATCACATATTTAGCGTTAAACATGATATCATATTATCTAACTCTAAACAAAATTTAAACTATAGAAGTTAAAAGCTATATAAGATATAATAAAACTATGGAATATGAATTATATAAGAATGAATTATATAAGAAAATAGCATTTAGTAAAACTATAAAAGCAAGCTTTCCAGAATATGCATATTATGATTTTCAATCAAAAAAGATTGTAGATTTTTTAAATAGAAAAAATATAAAACTTTTTTCCCATCAAGTTTTAGCTATTGAAAACATTCTAAAAGGTAAAGATGTTGTTATTACGACCCCAACAGCTTCTGGTAAGTCTTTAATTTATATACTATCTTTCCTTGAGAAGTTAGAAAAAAATCCAGGAAAAACAGCAATCTTAGTATTTCCTTTAGTAGCACTTGCAAGGGACCAAAAAAACAAAATAGAAAACTTAATTAGGGAAATTGGCATAAAAGCATCGGTGGAGACTTACTATGGAGATACTCCAAAAAATAAAAGAATGAAAATAAGAAAAAAACCACCAAATTTTTTAATTACAACACCAGATATGTTGAATGTTGGGATATTACCATACCATCATCTATGGGAAAATTTTTTTAGAAATTTAGATATGGTTGTTATAGATGAAGTTCATGTTTATAGAGGTGTCCTTGGTTCTCATGTAGCAAATATTATAATGAGATTAAACAGAATTTCAAAGTTGTACACTGGTGAAAAACCTCAGTATGTATGTAATTCAGCTACTGTAAAGAATCCAATTAAATTTGTTTCTAAATTTATTGAGAAAGAAGATCTGATAGAGGTCTCAAAATCTGGCACCACGTCACCTGAAAAAGATATATACATAACAGAACCTATATCATCAAAAAGTTTAGTAAGTTTTATAATTCAGCAACTTTTAAATGATATATCTACAATTTTATTTATTGATAGTAGAAAAGATTTAGAAATTCTATATCTAAACGTAAAAAAAGAGCTCAAAAAGAAAGGTTTATATAACTTAGTTGATAAAGTTAAACCTTACAGGTCTGGGTATAAACAAGAAGAGAGAGAAGCTATAGAAAAAGGATTAGCTAATGGTGATATAAAGGTTGTTTTATCAACAAGTGCTTTAGAGATGGGTATTGATATTGGAGAGATAGATTGTGTAGTATTGAAAGGTTTTCCTGGAACGTTATCTGCAATGTGGCAAAGGTTTGGAAGAGCTGGAAGAAGAAATAAGAAAGCTTATAACTATCTTATAACAAAATTAAATGCATTAGACCAATACTATTTAAAAAATCCAGAAGAAATTTTCAACAGGCAAGTAGAAGAACCTATTATAAATCCACAAAATAAATATATTTTAAAAAAACATCTATTTATAGCTGCAATAGAAAAACCTATTGAGTTTAAAGAAATAGACGAAATTAAAAAAGATGTGATAAAAGAGCTTTTAGAAGAAAATAAACTTTATTTCATAAATGGAAAATTTTATCCAAAGAAAAATGTAAAACCCTTTTTTAGTATAAGGTCAGCAGGTGATACATACGACATTATTGATATCAAAAAAAATGAAATAATAGGAAATATAAACCAAGAGTATGCATTTTATGAAGCATTTAAAGATGCAATATATATTCATTTAGGAAATACGTATATAGTTTTGGATAGAGATGATATAGACAAAAAAATATACGCAGAGGAAAGGAACATAAACTACTATACAACACCAGTTTTAGAAACAGAAGTAGAAATATTAGATATTTTAAAATTAAGAAAATACAAAGATATTGAGATATACTATGGAGAGGTAAACGTTAAATCTACAATCGTTGGTTATTCATCCATAGAGATAGAAACCAATCAAAGAATAAAAGATAAAATTTTTGATGAATTTTATCAAAGAAATTTTTCTACAAAAGCTTTTTGGTTTAAAATACCAGATTATTATGAAAAGTTAATTAAAAAATATTGTAAAGAAAAAAGATTTGAAAAAATTTTAAATATTGTAAGAAAGAAACTTGATTATACCTACTATGAGGTTGCAGAAAGTATTATTAAATCAAATAAAAATTTTATAGAAAAATTTAAAATATTATTTAACCCTGCAAATCCAAATTTAAAAGATAAAATAGATCAAAAAAGTTTAGATTTTTTACAAATACATATTTCAAAATTGGAAGATGATAATATATTTATAGGCAGTTTACATGCTGTTGAGCATGGAATGATAGGTATATACTCTATATTTGCTATGAATGATAGATGGGATATAGGTGGAATGTCTACAAATTTCCACTATCAAACAAAAAGCCCTACAATTTTTATATATGACGGATATGAAGGTGGTATAGGTTATAGTGAAGTTGGATTTAACAATCTTGAAAGTATACTTATGGCTACATATAAAAATATAAAAAATTGCAAATGTATAAATGGCTGTCCTTCTTGTATTCTCTCACCAAAATGTGGTAATGCTAATGATCATCTTGATAAACTTGGTAGTGAAGTTTTATTAGAGTTATTGATACAATGATAAAAGGTCTTTATATTCATATCCCTTTTTGTAATCTGAAATGTCCTTACTGTGATTTTACATCATTTGTTTGGCAAGAAGAAGATTTAAAAATAAAGTATTTGGATTTTCTAAAAAGAGAGCTATCACTTTATAAAGATTTAAATTTCAATTTAGAAACTATTTACTTTGGAGGTGGGACGCCTTCTGTTATAAAATCTGAAAAACTTGCATCTTTTATAGAGTATTTAAAAGAAGATTTAAAAGTATCTTCAAACCTTGAAATAACTATTGAAGTAAACCCAAAAACTTATGATTATAACGATTTTAAAATACTAAAAGATGTAGGTGTAAATAGGGTAAGTATTGGAAATCAATCGTTTTTAGAAAAAAATCTAATCTCTCTTGGTAGAGGTCATAAATCAATAGATAGTTTTAAAACAGTAGAAAATTGCCTTAAAGCAGGTATAAACAATATAAATCTTGATTTAATATATGGCATACAAAATCAAACACTAAAAGATTTAGAAGAAGATTTAAAAATCTATACATCATTAAATATAAAACATATATCTGCATACCTTCTGACAGCTTATGAAGATACACCACTTGGCTTATTAGTTGAAAATGGATCTTACAAGCTTCCAGATGAAGATACTATTTATGAAATGTTTTTAATGATAGATAAAAGATTATCAAATAAGGGATTTGAAAGATACGAACTTTCAAACTGGGCAAAAGAAGGTTTTGAATGTAAACATAATATTTTTTATTGGAAAGATATAAACTTTTTAGGTATTGGTGTTTCTGCTTGGTCATACGTAAATAATGAAAGGTTTGGTAATACAAAAAATATTAATGAGTACTTTAATATGTTAGAAGATTTTAAAAAACCTGTTAAATTTAAAGAAGTTTTAGATGAAGATGAAAAAAGAAAAGAAAAAATATTCTTAGGTTTAAGATTAAGAGAAGGTATAGATTTAGATATTTTAAAAGGTAAAAAAGAAATCCTTTATCAACTTATAACTGAAGGTTACGGAGATATAGAAAATGATAAATTTTTTCTTCTACCAAAAGGTATCATGGTAATAAATAAGATTGTTTCCCTCTTGATTTAAAACTACTATTTATCAACAGTCTTTAAATTATGATACTTTAAATATTTAATAGAATTTTAATTGCTAAGCATCTATCTATTTTTCTTACTTAAGAAAGTTCTTTACTTCTTTTTGTTGCAGATTCTATAGCTGATATTACAGCATCTTTGAAATTTCTTTTTTCAAGTTCATGTAAACCATATATAGTTGTACCTGCTGGCGATGTAACTTTATCTCTTAATAATACTGGATGTAAACCTGTTTCTTTAACAAGCTTAGCAGAACCTATAACTGTGCTTGTAGCTATTTTTAATGCTAAATCATAAGGTAGGCCCATCTTTACTCCACCTTGAGCTAAAGCGTCTATAAAGTTAAAAACATAAGCAGGTCCACTGCCAGATAGTCCTGTTATCACATCTAATAAATCTTCTTCTACTTCATAAACTTCACCTAAACCTTTAAGTAGATTTGTTAACTCGTCTTTTTTATCTGTATCTCTTTCAAAAGAAACACCTATTACACCTTCTCCAATTAAAGCTGGTGTATTTGGCATAGTTCTAACTATAAATGGTTTTTCTACTACTTTTTTAATCTTGTCTATCTTTATACCAGCTAAAACAGATATTAAAATTTGGTTTTCTTTAAATTTATCTTTCACTGGTAATAATGTTTTTTCTAAATCTTTTGGTTTTACTGCTAAAAATATTATTTCAGATAAACTGACCACTTTATTAATATCAGAACCAGCTACATTATAGATCTCTATAAGATTTTTAACTTTTTCTTTATCAATATCTGTAATCACTATATCAGTACTTTTAATATTTGCTTTTTCTATCAAACCTTTTATGATAGCTTGTCCCATATTTCCACAACCAACAACACCTATTTTAAACATATCTTCTCCTTTTTGAAGTTTGTTTTAAGTTTTTACCATTTGATAGCCTAACTATATCCATTACCTTGTTTATATTATAGTATTGTAAATATTCAACTATCTTTTTAAAAAGCTCATAAGTAACTTCAGCATCTGACAATGCTCTATGTTTACGTCTGTATGTTATGTTAAAGTAATATGCTAAATGTGATAAAGATTTACTTCTTAAATCTGGAAAAAGTCTACTTGAAAGTATTAAAGTACATATAACTGGGTTTTGTATAAGTTTTCCTGTAAGTTGATAAGAAGTTTCATTTAAAAATGATAAATCAAATTTTGCATTATGGGCGATGATTATGCTATCTTTTATAAAATCTAAAAATTCAGGAAAAACTTGTTCTATTTTTGGTTTATCTATTACTAAAGGATTTGTTATTCCAGTTAGTTTAGTTATGTTTTCAGGGATAAAACCAATAGAAGGTTTTATTAATGTATCAAATTTTTCGGTAATCACTCCATCTTTTACTTTTACAGCTGCTATCTCTATAATTTCACTTGTTTTAGGATTTAGGCCAGTTGTTTCTAAATCTACAACTGTAAATGTTGCTTCATCTATGGTAAGGTTAAACATTTTTTAAAATCCTTTAATTTTTCTGATAAATTATATTACATTTTCAAAATATTTAAAAATTTTTCTAAATTTTCTAAATTAAAATATATCTTATCTGACTCTATCTTTATAGGGTTTAAATATTTTACCAGCTTTAAGATAAAATCTGGTTCTGTATCTTTTGAAAAATATAAAACTGCCAAATATTTTTTAGTAAAAAATTTCTTAACTTTTTTTTCACTAAGCATTTTCTTTATTTCAGATATTATTAGGTAAAAGTTGAACACTTGTGGAAGTTCTGTGTAAAATTCTTTTAAATATTTTCTTAATCTTTCAATCTCTTCAAAACTTTCAGCTTGAGAAACAGCCATGTATATATTTAACCTTTCAGAAGGATCTTTTATAAAATCTTGTGGTATATAGTAATCAAAATCAACATCTATCTCAGTTTCTACATCACTATAACCTTTTTCTTCTCTTATTGTTTCTTTAAGCAGTTTTAAGTACATTTGAAAACCTAATTTATTTATAAAACCACTTTGTTCTACACCAAGTATATTCCCAGGTCCTCTTATATTCATATCTTCTATAGATATTTTAAGTCCAGAGCCTGGTCTTGTTAGTCTTAAAAGTGTATCTATTCTTTTTTTTGCATCTCCTGTTATATTTTTTGGAACAAATAAATAACAGTAAGCTTGAACGTTTCCTCTTCCTACTCTTCCTCTTAGATGATAAAGTTGAGCTAAACCAAATAAATCTGCTCTTTCTACTATTAAAGTGTTTGCTGTAGGTATATCTACACCTGTTTCTATTATAGACGTTGAAACTAAAATATCAATCTCTCCATTAATAAAATTAAGTATTCTTTTTTCTATTTCTGAAGGCTTCATCTTTCCATGAATAAAATCTATGTTAGCGTCTTTAATAAGATTTTTAATATAGTCTACCCTTTCCTTTATGGTTTCGACTCTGTTGTGTAGATAAAAAACTTGTCCATTTCTTTCTAATTCAAATTTAATAGCTTTTTTTACAAATTCATCGTTAAACTCTGAAACATACGTTTTTATCTCATACCTTCCTTCTGGTGGTGTATTTATAATAGATATATCTTTTAAACCAGATAAAGCCATATTTAATGTTCTTGGTATTGGTGTGGCTGTAAGATAAAGAGTATCAATATTACTTTTTAGCTGTCTTATTCTCTCTTTTGCTCTAACACCAAATCTATGTTCTTCATCTATGATTAAAAGTCCTAAGTTTTTAAATTTAATATTATCTTGAAGTATTTTGTGAGTAGCTATAATAACATCTATCTTTCCTTCTTCAAGATTTCTTATTATCTCTTCACTTTCTTTTTTTGTTTTTAGTCGTGATAAATTTTCTACAACTATTGAAAAAGGCTCTAACCTGCTTTTAAATTTTTTATAATGCTGATAGGATAAAACAGTTGTAGGAACAAGTACCAACGTTTGATAACCATTTACAGCCATTATAAAAGATGATCTTATAGCTACTTCCGTTTTACCAAATCCGACATCCCCACATATTAATCTTTCCATAGGTTTTGATTTTGATAGGTCCTCTTTTACCTCTTTGATAGCTTTCAACTGATCTTGTGTCTCTACATATTCAAAAGTTCTTTCAAACTCATCTATAAGTGGGTCATCAACTTTCAATATTCTTCTTGTTATACTTTGCCTTTGAGAATATACTTTGATTAAATCCTTAGCTACATTCTTTAAAGATTCTTTTACTTTCTTTTTAAGGTTTCTCCAAGAGGTTCCACCTATCTTATCAAGGTTTATATGTCCAGATGTTTTATATTTGTGTATCTTATCAAAATGAAGATAAGAAACATAAATCTTTTCACCTTCAGCATACTCCAAAATCATAAAATCATATAATTTACCTCTAATTTCTTTCGATTCTATACCTCTATATATACCAATTCCAAAATCTTCATGAACTATATAATCACCTTCTTTTAAAGGTTCCACATCTAAAGAGATTTTCTCTTCAGCAGAAGGGATGAAAGCTACTTTTTCTTCTTTTAAAATAAGGCTTTTTTTTAAAGGTAGATAGTAAATTTTAAAATCTTTATCTATATCCTTTTCTGTTCCAATATTTTTATCTGTAAATTTTGATATATACTTTTTCTCAACCTTTAATCCTAAATCTTCATATATATCTAACGTATAGACACTACCTTTTATATACTCTAAAATAGTTGATTTTTCTTCATCATAGAATGTTAAAGGATTTTGTGATTTAACATTAAAGTCATATAAAGAAAAAATAGTAATATTTTGTATTTCTCTTCTTGTTAAAAGTTTTGATTTTAAAAATATATTTTCAACAAAATCTCCAAAAAGGTCTATATCAACAATACCTACTTTTGGAATATTTATAGATATAAAACCACCTTTTACAGAAAATTCTCCTTCATTTTCTGGAAAATCTGTCCTTATATACCCTAAATGATAAAGTTTTTCTATAAATTTATCTCTATCTATATTTACAGATTTTTCTAAGTAAATAAGATTTTTCAAAAAAACATTACTACTTCTAATAGGTACATTTAAAGCATCCTTAGGAATAACTACAAAATTTTCTTTTCCTTTAAGAATTTTCATTAACGTATGATTTCTCTCTATCTGACTTGCTAAATCTAATACATTTTTAGAAGATGGGAAGAAAGAAATTTCTGTGTTTCTATTGAAAAAATCTCTATATGCTTTTAGATTAACTAAACATTCCTTTGCTCTTTTTTCGTTCTCAACAATTAAAAAAATAGTTTTTTCACCACTTTTTACAATATCGTATTCAAAAAAAGAACTATTTCCAGTATAAATATTCATAAACTTTTATAACTAAACATCCTCTACATTAAGTAAATAGTTTACTAATTTACCATAACCTTTTGGTACATATAAGTTATACTCTTCTCCATCATTTGGTATTTTTTTCTTTAAAAAATGTGGATTTAAATGGATTAGTTCTTCTTTTGGAATGTAGGTAAGTTTAGATACTTTATCTAATGTATACCCATTACCTTTAACTTTTACAACTTCAAAATTTACAGATTTCTCGTTTATATTCTTCTCTTCAATTATCTCTTTTGATGCTTCAACTATTGCAGTGAACTTTAAAACATAGTTTTTTGTCTGTTTTGGAATAAAGTTTTTTATATCGTTAAATGTATCTCCATGAAAGCTAACTTTCCTTATTATCTTGTTATGACCAGCATTATAAGCTGCCAAAACTAAGTACCAATCTCCAAATATACCATATAAGTTTTTCAAATATTTTACTGCTGCTATCGTTGATTTAACTGGGTCTAACCTTTCGTCAACTTCTTTATTTACTTTTAAACCTAAATTTTTAGCTGTTTGTGGCATAAGTTGCCATATACCAGCTGCACCTTTTGGAGATTTAGCAAGTATTTTGTAGTGACTTTCAATTATAGGTATTAAAGAAAGCTCCGAAGGTAATCCATGGTCTATTAGTATCTTTTTTATAATAGGAATGAGATTTTTTCCATTTTCTATATAGGTAGCTAACTCTTTTTTATGTTTGGATAAAAATTCATCTTTTGCTTTTTTAATTTCAATTTTAATAATCTCTTCCTCTGAACTGTTTAAATAATCTTCAAGTGTTTTTAGACTTTCAGAACTTTCTAAATTCTTTTCTACAAATAGCGATATTTCTTTTTCATTTAACACTTCTGCCTTCAAAACATTCATACCAAAAGTCAACAAAAATAAATATAAAATTATCAATAACTTACTCATTTCAATACCTCCTTAAGTTTAAGATATTATAAAATATTTTTTTTAGATTGACAATCTTTAAAATATGTATTATATTATTATTCTCAAAATTAAAGGGCCCGTAGCTCAGTTGGTTAGAGCAGACGGCTCATAACCGTCCGGCCGGGGGTTCGAGTCCCTCCGGGCCCATAAAACCAAAAATCTGGAGAAAAAATGGACAGTAATACAGTATCAAACCTTTTAAAACTTCAAGAAATAGATATCAACATTGAAAAAATAAAATCAGAATCAGAAAAGATACCTTCTGAGATAAAAAAGATAGAAGAAAGGAAAGAAAAAATTATTAGAGAATATGAAGGAAAGTTACATAAGAAAAGAGAGTTAGAAGTTCAAAAGAAAGAGAAAGAGTTAGATATACAAAGCTTAAAAGATAGAATAAATAAAGTAGAAAACGCACTTAACAAAGTAAAAAGTAATGAAGAGTATAAAGCCCTTTTAAGAGAAAAAGCAACAGCTGAAGAAAGTATAATTCATTTAGAAGATGAAATAATTCAGATAATGGAAGATATTGAAAATTTAACACAAGAAATAGAAAACCTAAAACAAAGTAAAGAAGAAAAATTAAAAACATTAGATAACGAAATATCTTACCTAAAATCTAAAGAATCTAAACTAAACCAAGAATTAGGAAATTTACATATAGAAAAAGAAAATATTTCAAAAAATCTAAAACCTCAAGAGATAGCCCAGTATGAAAATATAAAAAAGAGAGTTAAAAACAAAGTTATTGCTATAGTTGATGATCAAGTTTGTACTGGTTGTTTTATGGTTATTCCACCAAAAGTATACACAGAGCTTTTAAAAAGTGAAAAACTCTTAACATGTCCAAACTGTGGAAGATATCTATACTACGAAGCAAAATAAAGGAGAATTTATGCTTGGAATAATAGGTGGTAGTGGATTATATCAAATAGATGGTTTGGAAATTTTAGATGAAATTGAAATAGATACACCTTTTGGAAATCCTTCAGATAAGTATGTATTAGCTCAATATAATGGTAAAAAAGCTATCTTTTTGCCAAGACATGGTAAAGGACATAAATATCCACCTCATCTTATAAACTATAGAGCTAATATCTGGGGTTTTAGAAAACTAAATGTAGATAGGATACTTTCAATATCCGCTGTAGGTGGTATAAATCCTTTACTTAAACCTGGTGATTTTGTTATATCAAAACAGTTTTTAGATTTTACAACATCTCGAACAAAGACATTTTATGAAGGTGTTTTATCGAAGTGTGATGATACTAACATAAATGATGATGTTAATGATTTTTTAAATAGTAAAAAGGTAGTTCATATAGATGTTACAGATCCATTTTGTTTCCATATGTCAAAGATTTTATCAAATATTTTAGATGAAAATAGTTTTAGATACCATAATAATGTTACATACGTAACTACAGAAGGGCCAAGACTTGAAACAGCAGCTGAGATTAGAATGTTCAAAATCCTCGGTGGTGATGTTGTTGGTATGACATTAGTTCCTGAGGTTATACTAGCAAGAGAATTAAATATTCATTTTGTATCTTTAAATGTAGTTACAAATCCAGCAGCTGGCACATCAGAAGGTAGATTAACATCAGATGAAGTTGTAGAGATGATGAAAGAAAAAATAGAAAATATAAAGAAAATAGTTCTTGATTTTATAAATAAGGGTGATACTGTATTAAAATGTAACTGTGAAGAAGTTTTAAAAGGAGCTGCTATTTAGCTCCTTTTTTAAATAAACTTCCTACTGTAAAGGCAGATATTATTTTTGATACATCCTTATCACTTAAGTTATTATTATCAAGAAAATCTTTTAAATCTTTATAATGTATCTCTCTTTTTGATATTCTCTCTAAAATCCATTTTAATCCACTATCTGATGTTTGACCTGAAAGTTCTTTAAATGTTTTTGATGATTCATTTTTATTGTTGAGATTATAACTAATGATATCATTTATATTGTTTATTTTTTCAAAATTAGGTAAATTTACATCAATTTCTACACCTTTTTCAGATAACTCTTCAGCTATCCATCCAAAATGTTTCATACTATCAATAGCTTCTTGTTCTAATTCATCGCTTAAATGTGGATTTTTAAATCTTGTTATAAATGACTGATACAACTCTTCTAATATTTTTTTATACTGCTTTTGAAGAACATTATTTAAAAGGCTTGCAATTTCCATCCTTTCAGTCTCAGCTTGTGATGAAGATGTCTTTATAAGATTTTTAAGATTTTCTTTTATCTTTAAAAATATTTGACTATGGGCTGTTTCATCATCAATCACTCTTGTAAGTATTCTTTTACTTGATTCATCTGAAATGTCATTAAGTTGATCTGTATACTCTCTTATAGCCATAAGTTCAGCATCTATGTTTAACTGCATAAGTTCTTCCAACGTTGGAGCATGTAAGAAAACAGAAGCTCTCTCTGATATAGCTGGTTCTCCACCAAGTTCAACTACTTTGTGGGCAAACATTCTTAAATGTTTCATTTCTTCCCTTGCAACTTCTTCAAGCTCGTTTTCTGCTTCCGCTTCACCTATTGTGTAAGCATGGAAAAGGTATTGAATTATGGCACTATGTTCTAAGGAAATGTTGTAATTAAAGTAATTTATTATCTTTTCCCTTTCTAAATCTTTCATAGTTACCTCCTTATCCCGTTTTTTTCCTCTCTCTCATCTTTTCTATATGTACAAGTATAGCTGTTATAGCTGCAGGTGTTATACCTTCCAACCTTGAAGCTTGTCCAAGTGTCATAGGTTTAAATTTGGTCAACTTTTGTATAGCTTCTTTTGTAAGTCCTGCAACTTGGTTATAGTCTATATTTTCTGGTATTTTTATACTTTCTAAATACTTCATCTTTTCATTTAACTTTTGTTCTCTTTCAAAATAACCATCATATTTTATATTTATCTCTACTTCTTCTGTTATATAGTCTGATTTAGGTATTGGTATATTTATATCTTTTAATATGTCAAAGCTAACTTCTGGTTTTTGTAGATATGTAAAGATAGATACTTTTTTATCTTTGTCTTTAATGTATGTTTCTTTATATGTATTAATCCAACTTTCTATCTCTTCTTCATTTTCTTTAACAAATCTATACTCAGATTCTGTCAACATTCCTATGTTATAAGCTTTTTTGTATAATCTTAATATGGCATTATCTTGTCTAAGGTGTAGTCTATACTCAGACCTTGATGTAAATAATCTGTATGGCTCTATAACACCTTTTGTAGTTAGGTCATCTATCATAACGCCTATATATCCTTCATCTCTTCTAAATACAAATGGTTCTTCTTTTCCTAAAGCTCTTAATGCAGCATTTATTCCTGCAACTATACCTTGTCCTGCAGCTTCTTCATAACCTGTTGTACCATTAAAGTTTCCAGCATGGAATAGACCTTTTATTTTTTTAGTTTCTAATGTTGGATACAACTCTGTTGGCATAACTATATCATACTCTATCGCGTAAGCTGGTTTTAAAAGGATTACATTTTCAAGTCCTGGAATACTTCTGTACATCTGCCACTGTATTTCTTCAGGTAATGATGTACTTAAGCCGTTTGGGTATATACTAATTCCATCTTTTGTTTCTGGTTCTAACCAGATAGTATGTCTCTCTTTACCTTCAAATTTTACTATTTTATCTTCAATAGATGGACAGTATCTTGGTCCTATACCTGTTATAGCACCACCATAAAGTGCTGTTCTGTGGAGGTTATCTTTTATTATCTTGTGTGTTTCTGGTGTTGTGTAGGTTATATAACAAGGTATCTGCTCTTTCTCTTTAAACCAGTATGAACCTTTTGGTTCTGTCCAGAATGAAAATTTTGGTGGTGGTATATCTCCTGGTGCTTCTTCAAGTATAGAAAAGTTTATCGTATTTTTATCAAGTCTTGCAGGTGTTCCAGTTTTAAATCTGTATAAATTAAAACCAACTCTTTTATAAAATTCTGGCAATTTTGTTGAAGGTTTTTCTTCCATTCTTCCAGCAGGAAATCTTTTATCTCCTATATGTATTAATCCGTTTAAAAACGTTCCAGTAGTAACAACTACAGACTTTGTTACTATTTTTAAACCTTTATCTGTTATTACACCTTCTATTTCATTTGTATTTTTCTTTAAAACTATATCAATAACTTCATCTTCTATAATTGTAAGATTTTCTGTATTACTTACTTTATTTACCATATATTTTCTATACTCTTCTTTATCTGCTTGTGCTCTTGGGGATCTAACAGCTGGACCTTTTCTCGTATTTAGCACTTTAAACTGTATTCCTGTTTTATCTATAGCTTTTGCCATTTCCCCACCAAGGGCATCAACTTCTCTAACAACTATTCCTTTAGCAATACCACCAATTGATGGATTACATGGCATAAGTCCAACTTTTTCTCTATCTAAAGTTATCAAAGCTGTTTTAGCTCCTAATTTTGCAGAAGCTAAAGCTGCTTCAATACCTGCATGACCTCCACCAATAACTACTACATCAAAGTATGCATCGTATACCAACTATAAAACCTCCTTCTAATCTTGTTAATTAATTTCAATTTTGCTAAAATTATACCAAATTAATTTATTCACTTTTTTTATTATTAAAAGGAGGTTTTTTATGCAGGGTG